>CALJWY010000019.1 GCA_937974465.1 uncultured Lysobacterales bacterium
ATCAACCACAAGTATTGAGCTTATTGGTTACGAACGCCATGAGGAACATGACCGGTAGCAACATGCTGCCTGGCAGAATCGCAGTGTACCTGTTGGTCATCAAAGAAAATATCTGCACCAAAAGCAGCCAGGAAAGGCCCCTTGGATTTGCCACCCAGGAACAGGGCTTCGTCCAGGCGTATACCCCAGTTTCTCAATGTCAGGATCACACGTTTGTGGGCCGGCGCGGACCTGGCCGTGACCAGCGCCGTGCGAATGGGGTTGTCCTCAATGGGGTAAGCCGACTGTATCCGTTGCAAAGCCTGCATCAGTGTTTTGAAAGGGCCTCCCTGTAATGGCGTATCTGCCTGCTGTTTTTCACTTGCAGAGAAGCTCTCCAGCCCTTCAGCCTGGAATACCTTTTCGGCCTCATCGCTGAACAGGACCGCATCGCCATCAAAGGCAATACGCAACTGGCCTGTATCCGGCCGGCTCTTGGCACCCGGCAATATCATCGCGGAGGCGAAACCAGCTTCCAGGTTTCTGCGGACATCTTCCGAATGACTGGATAAGAACAGGTCGGCGCCGATGGCCTTCATATAGCCGAACCTGCTTTCACCATTGGTAAAAATGGCTCGTTCGATATCGAGCCCGTAGTGTTCGATACTATTGAATATTCGCAGTCCGGAATCGGCGCTGTTGCGCGAAATCAGGATCACCTCAACACCCTGGTGGGCAATTTCATCATCATTCAGGGCGAGCAATTTCTTGACCAGGGGAAAAGCTTCACCCGGTTTTAAGAACTCATTCTCCCGGCTGATCTGGTAATCCGCATAGGCAGCCAGACCCTGCTTCTCAAACACGGCATGACTCTCGTCCAGATCAAACAGGGCGCGCGAGGAAATCGCCACAATGAGCGGTTTGTAAATTTCAGTTTTTTCGGTCATGGGTAGAGCATAACAGAGACACTCTCAGTTTTTGAGAAGACCCTGATTACTTACAGAAATTGTTCATTAAGAATGCGTTCTTCGAGGGAATGGTCGGGATCAAAAAGGAGTTTCAATTCCAGGCTTTTGTCCTCGAAAGCATCTACCCGAATGATGTCCCTTACTTCGTAGGCATCCGCCGTCGCACTGACTGAGCGTTTGTACTGGTCCAGCACCTCGAAAGTCACACGTGCCGAACACGGCAATATGGCCCCACTCCAGCGCCGCGGACGAAACGGGCTGATGGGTGTTAGCGCGAGTGCGTCTGTCCCCAGCGGCAGGATTGGCCCACGCACGGACGAATTGTATGCCGTACTGCCGGCAGCCGTGGCGACCAGTACGCCATCACAGACCAGTTCTTCCACCTTGACAATGTCATTGATCAGAATCCGGATATGTGCCGCCTGGTTGGTTTGGCGCAACAAGGAGATTTCATTGATGGCCAGGGCACTGGTTTGCGCGCCTGACTCGGTTTCCACCTCCATCCGTAACGGATTCAGTGACACTGGCCTGGCCTCCGCGAGCCTTTCGACAAGATCTTCCTCGCTATGCCGGTTCATCAGAAAGCCAACGTTACCAATCTTCATGCCGAAGACCGGCAAATTTCGCGCGATCATGCGGTGCAACGTGCGCAACATGAAGCCGTCACCACCAAGGGCGACCACCACATCAGCATCGTCCAGATCACTCTGGCCGTAGCGCTTCATCATCTTTTCAACCGCCTCACCGGCGGTTTGCATCTGACTGGCTACAAAGTGAATATTTGGTGTCGACATGGCTACTCTGTTGCTTGCAATAGCTGACCCAGTGAACGCACTGCCACTGACACGGTAGCGTAATCCATCTGCGCCTGTTCCTGCATATCTTTCATCATATGCAATATGCGGTCAACATCTGTCGCATTGGCTTGCATCCAGTCTGCAACCGGGCTTTGTGAATCCGCAAAGGTCTGCAGTACCCTGGCCGCCAATTTACGATGCTGTGCGTACAATTCATCGCGCAGAATGCCACGCGCGTGTGCATGCCATTGGCCATCCACGGTCAAGGCATCTACGTTTTCCCGCAGCCACTTCATCCCCAGTTTATCACCCAGCCCAAAGTAAACGGCGGCGACATTTTCCACATCGAGTTCACGCTGGACCGCAATCTCAACCACATCGAGGGCAGGATAAAGCAGGTGCACGCTCGCCGACCGGACTGCCAGTTCTTCCGGCAAGCCTTCTGCGACCAGTTGTTCGATGCGTTGCTGTAACGTTTCCTGGTCTGCAGGTTCAAATGAGTCTTGAATTCTCTTCTCCAAAGCCTCGAGTCCCGGTGCCAGTCTCGCAATGCTTGCCTGGATATCCAGTTTACCGCCAGCCTGGTGAAGCACCCACCGGGTTGCCTGGCGCAGCAGGCTCCACATGGCGAGCATTGCATCTCTTTGTGCGGCACTTGTGGCCTTGTTATCGAGTGCTTCGATTTCCCGCCAGAAATCACGGGCACGGAAGACTTCGCGGGCTATGGTAAATGCCCTGGCCACCTCGGCTGCGGTAGCGCCTGTATCCTCCTGCATACGCAGCGCAAACGACGCTCCCATGCGGTTGATGAGGCTATTGGTCACCTGGTTGGCAATGATTTCCCGCTTCAGGCGATGGTCATCCATGTAAGCCGCATACTTCTCATGCAACGGAACCGGGAAATATCGAATCAGTTCATTCGACAACCACCGGTCCTCAGGGATATCCGAGTTCAATAATTCGCCGTACAACTTGATCTTGCTGTATGACAGCAACACCGATAGCTCGGGCCGGCTTAGTCCCTGACCACTGGCTCTGCGCCGCGCGAGTTCCTCATCATGTGGCAGTTGTTCGAGATCCCTGTCCAGAAGGCCTTCACTTTCCAACACTGAAATCAGGTGCTGCTTGGCACCCAGGCGGGCGCCTGTCAGGACTTCCATCATGGATATGGTTTGGGTTTGCTGGTAGTTATTTCGTAATACCAACTCGACGACTTCATCGGTCATATCTGCCAGTAACTGGTTCCTGTCTTCAGAACTCAATTCGCCGGCACGCATCACCTGGTTCAAAAGTATCTTGATATTGACCTCGTGATCAGAACAATCCACACCAGCCGAGTTGTCGATAAAATCGGTATTCAGGCGTCCCCCAGCCTGTGCGTATTCAATACGTCCAAGTTGTGTCAGACCAAGGTTGCCGCCCTCCCCTAAAACCCTGCAGCGCAGTTCGTTTCCGTTTACCCGTAAAAAGTTATTTTGCGCGTCACCCACTTCAGCGTTGGTTTCACTGCAAGCTTTAACATATGTGCCAATTCCGCCATTCCACAAAAGATCCACATCGGCCTTTAACAGGGCGCGAATCAGGTTATTGGGCGCCAACTGTTTATCTTCTATGCCAAGCCAGCTGCCCACCTCGTCACTGATCGGTATGCTCTTGGCATGACGGGAATATATACCGCCACCCTTCGAGATCAGTTCAGCCTTGTAATCATCCCAGCCGGAACGGGGCAACTTGAAAAGTCGTTCGCGCTCCTTGAAGGTGGCGTTTATGTCCGGCTCCGGATCCAGGAAGATGTGCATATGGTTGAAGGCAGCCTTGAGCTGAATCTGTGGGGACAGCAACATACCGTTGCCAAACACATCCCCGGACATATCCCCGATACCAACCACGGTGAATGGTTCTTCCTGACAATTTTTGCCCATCTCTCTGAAGTGGCGCTTAACACCCTCCCAGGCGCCACGGGCAGTTATCGCCACGGCTTTGTGGTCATAACCGACTGAACCACCTGATGCAAAGGCATCGCCCAGCCAAAAATTACGCTCGATCGCAATGGCGTTGGCAGTGTCTGAGAAAGTCGCCGTGCCTTTATCAGCGGCCACCACCAGGTATGGATCATCGCCATCCAGCCTGACGACACCTGCAGGCGGAATAATTTTTTCTTGATCTAAATTATCAGTAACATCTAATAAACCATTGATAAATATCTTGTAACACTTAACAACTTCAGCCATAACTTCATCGCGTGAACCATTCTCTGGTAAGTGTTTCGCAACAAAGCCGCCCTTCGCCCCGACCGGAACAATGATGGTGTTTTTAACATTCTGTGCCTTCATCAGCCCCAGCACTTCGGTTCTGAAATCCTCCTTTCGATCTGACCAGCGCAAGCCGCCGCGAGCCACCTCACCGCCGCGCAAATGAATACCTTCAACATTGGCTGAAAACACCCAGATCTCGCGGTATGGCAAAGGCTTGGGCAGGTGCGGCATCTTCGACGAGTTCAGCTTGAAGCTCATATATTCCAGCAATTCGCCATTTTCACCGGTCTTGTAAAAATTGGTCCTGAGCGTACCTTTTATCGCCTCGTAAAAAGAAAACAGGATAGCGTCTTCGTCCAGGCTGCTGACACGCGACAAGGCAAGCTTGAAGACATTTTTAATATTGTTCACCTGGTCTTCACGGCCTTTCTTGCGTGTGGCAACAACACTGTCCATCAACTCGAGCAGGATTTTGTCATCACAATCCTGCATGGTCGAGAGACCATAGAGTATCCGCTGCAGCTCATTGCTTGCCCTTTCCTTGCGATATTCGCTTTCCGTGTCCCTGTCGGGGTTAAACATGGAATCAAATAACTCAACCAGCAGCCGGGCCATCAAAGGATGCTTCGACAGGGTTTCTTCCATATACGACTGTGAATAGGTAATACCGGTCTGCAAAAGGTATTTGCAATAAGCCCGCACGCCCTTGATCTGTCGCCAGTCAAGCTGGCATGCGAGGATCAGGCCGTTAAACCCATCACTGACGGTGACTCCGCGCCAGGTATTTTCAAAAGCCTGCTGGAAGTTATCCCGCACCGCTTCAATATCCAGCTCGGCGCCAGCGCCGTAAACCATGTCAAAGTCCTGTATCCATATGCTATCGGACTTATCAAACTTGAGTTCATAGGGGCGCTCGCTAACGATATGCAGCCCCAGGTCTTCCAGCATTGGCAACACTTCTGACAGGGGAATGGGCCGTTTGCGTTTGAATATCTTGAATCTAATCAGGTTGGAATCCTTGGACCTGGGCCGGTAAAGGCTTAACTGCAAGTCATCTTCCTGTTTGAGTAATGCTGCCTTTTCCACGTCAAATGAAGCAACCCAGGGTGAGACATCCTCCGAATAGGCGGCCGGAAAAGCATCTTCAAATTGCCTTGCGATCTTGAGGCCCTGCTCCTCTCCATTGCTTTGCACCAGGATATTGGTCAGCTCGTCTGTCCATGAGCGAATGGCATCAATGATTTTGACCTCCAGGCTGGCAACATCCGGTTGCGGATTCTCGCCGGCCCTGGGCCATACTATGACCTGCATCCTGGCCAATGCTGATTCCGATAACTGGATCATGTAGTCCAGCCTTTCACCCTTGAGTGCACGCTTAAGAATACGTTGAATCTTCTTCCTGTTTTCGGTGTTCCAGTGATCCCTGGGAATGTAGACCAGGCAGGAATAAAAACGCTCATAGCGTTCCTTGCGTATAAATAGCCGGACTGTCTGGCGCTCCTGGATGTCCAGGACCCCCATGGCAATTTCCAATAATTCGGAACTGCTGGCCTGCAATACATCGTCGCGTGGCAGGGTTTCCAGGATATGCATCAGGGATTTCCAGGCATGACGGTTTTCTTTCAGGCCTGAGCTTCTCAGTACATTATCTATTTTTAGTTTAATCAATGGGATATCAGCAACTCGCGTGAGATATGCCGTAGAAGTGAATAAGCCTACAAACCGGTATTCACCAATGACTTTGCCGGTTTCATCAAACCGCAATATACCGATATAGTCCAGGTAGCCATTGCGATGCATGGGCGAACGCATCAGGGATTTGGTGATTATCAGGGGAACCCGGCGCCTGAAACGCGAGCCGCCATCAATCGTCTTCATCGGGCGACTGAGCCTGGTCTTGCCGTGCTCACGCAGCAAACCAAGGCCTGTGCCCTCCACGATGTTCAGTGAAGCCGTATCCCCTTCCTGTACGATGTCATACATCCGTGCGCCGATGAACATGAAATGATCATCGCCAACCCACTTGAGGAACCTCACACATTCCTTCCTGACTTCTTCTGGCAACTCCGGGGCATAATTACCAAACTCATCAATGGCAGACTCAAGGTTTTCCCTCATGAGCTGCCAGTCATCGACGGTTGTGCGTACTTCTGTGAGCCGCTTTCTCAAGCGTGACTCAATCGTATTCAGAACGCTCGGATCCGATTGCTTCTGAAGATGAACATGAATAAACGATTCTTTTTGCGTCTCTTTGCCGGCCGATCCATGAAGAGCCCGCAAAACCCCATTCTCGTCCCGCTCAATGTTTACGACGGGGTGAACAATCAGATGCACATCTAGATTCATTTCCTGGAATACCATGCTGCAGGTATCCACGAGGAACGGCATATCATCGTTCAACATTTCAACGATCGTGCTTTGACAATCCCAGTTATCGCGTTCCAGGTCAGTGTTAAACACGTGTATTGACAAGCTACCCCGCTCGCGTTTTTTCAAGAACTCTAGCTGCCCCCGCACCATGGCGGCGATCATTGCCGGTGTGCCCAGGTTCAACTGGGAGAGGGGCACGCGCTTGAAGTAAAGATCACAATAAATGCCCGCCTGCTTTGCTGCATCGGCAGTCATTTGTGCGGCCAATTCCAGCTTGACCTTTTTGAGTAAATCCCGTTTTTCCTGATTTTTATTTTTCTGCATCTGGGTTCTCATGCCTGTTCAGTTGCCGGCCCTTGGTCGAAAAACAGCGGGCCGATTTAAGTGGGAGAATTATAAAGACTTTGCACATCCCACACATGGGTTTTGGAAAATTTCTTCAATTTTTACACCTGCTCAATAGTGTTTTCGGAACTCCACCAATGATCACCGGTTGACCCGCCCCGCCACACTGGCTAAGCTTGATATATCTCTAAATCAAGATAGAAGGATATATGAGCTCAATAATGGATCTGCAACACGCTTCGCAGCACTTTAAGCTGTTGTCAGACAGCACGCGTTTGAGGCTGTTGATGTTGGTTGACCATGAGGAACTCAGTGTCGC
>CALJWY010000020.1 GCA_937974465.1 uncultured Lysobacterales bacterium
AGCTAGCGCAAAAAAAACCCGGCATTGAGCCGGGCTCTTTCTATATCAATGATGAGCCTAGTCGATACTACTCAACTGTGGATTGTCAGCCAGTCGCGGCGCAATGAAATCCTCTTGCACCGATTTTTTCAGGATCTCTGGCGGAAGAAGGCCCTGGGCCAAGAGGAAGTCGTGGAATTCACGCTGTTCGAATTTGGCCTTGAGTTTAAGTTCAGTGCTTGCTCTAAGGGCCTGCAGGTTTTCATAACCATAATAATAGGCCGTGGCCTGGGCAGGTGAGCGGAAGGTGTAACGATCAATTTCGGTTTGCGCATTGTGGTCATCCAACACCACTTCTTCCATCAATACCCGCTTGGCTTCATCGGCGCTTATAAGGCCGAGGTTTAGCATTGGATCCAGCCAGATACGAGCGGCGCGAAGCAGGCGGTCCTGCAGGGATATCAGCTGTCCTTCGAGTGGCATATATGGCTTGGTGATGGCCTCTGCATATAAAGCCCAGCCTTCAACGTTGGCCGAATTGAACGCAAAAAGGGCGCGAGCTGTTGATACGCCGCCCCTGAGCATGGTGGTGAATTGCATTTCATGCCCTGGCCTGGCCTCATGAGCCGACAGGGTCCACATCATGGCCGGGAACGCGTAATCACTCTCGGGCCAGTTACCTTGCTCATCTTGCGTTATGGCAGGCACGATGAACTCAGGAAACTCGCCGGTGTTGCCGACAAGTCTTGGCACATCAAGGTGGGCTGCAGGTTGTTGTGCCGTTTCCGCAGCAGTTGCCATGCGCACTCGGGCTGGTTCGTCGGGCAATGAAACGAGTTTTTCACGCTCGATGATGTTATCCAGTTCCAACATGATTTCACGGTACCTGGCCATCAGGGCGTCGCCATGGACCTGTTCCTTTTTAAGGTTCTTTATCACTTCCCGGTAATCGTTGCTGTCGTATGATTTCTGTGCTGCAACCAGTGGCGCGAGGGCCATCATTTCATTGCGAATATTCATGAATCCGACCTGGCCGGTTTTGATCAGTTCCTCGGGGGAATCGTCAACACCATAGTTTTTCAGTTGTAACTCATAAAGCTCACGCGGCAGGGCAGCGCTTTCCCTGGTGTTGGGTAAAATGGTCTCTTCCACCCAGGCGTTATAGGCGGTCAATTGCTCGGATAGTAATGCCAGGTCCTGTTCATAGCCTTCCAATTCTGTTGCTTCGAACACACCCCTTAAACCTTCGATCATAACGGGTGAACGTTCCAGGTCCTGCTTGACCTCACCGACATATGGTCTGATCAGACCCGGTATCTGGTTGCGCTCGGTCAATATACGCTTGGCCAGCTCGGTGAAGGGTTCATATCCTTCGGCCTGACCGGTATATTTTTGTAAACGCACCAGGGCGGCTTTTTGTCGTTGCAGTGGAACCTGCTTGTCGAGCAACCCCCTGAAACCGGCAAATACAAGGCCGGTGATGTTGCCGTAGGGCAGTACGCGTTCGTAATTGATGCGATTCGCTTCCATACCGTCACGTTCGGATTTGATCATGATCTGTATGTCCTGGGCGACACGCGGGTCCTCTTCCTTGGCGAGTAAGGCATCCAGCATCGCTATGTTCTTTTCAGAGTTGGCAATTTGGCGTTCGAAGAGTTTGTCGCGCAGGTCGAAGATCTCCTCATCGTATCCTTCGACACCCGTCTGGCCTGAGAACTCAGGTGCAAACTGTGCGTTGGAATCGAGCAATTTGTAGGCGATCTCGTTGGAGCGCTGAACCCACTCGGGGGTGAAGTTTGAAGCTCCCTGTGCCAGTGAAAGGGGACTCGCCAGCAATAGAGATGTTGCTGCAAAGACAAGTGACGTGGTTTTGATTCTTGCAATTAATGTCATGGGTCTCTCTCGGTAAACAGTGCGGGTCATGCTACAAGCTGTCCTTGCAAATGACATGGGCGAATGGTCATGGCATCACCACGCGCTTTGTTTCATACTGCCGTTTTTAGTCAGACTGGAATCAACTATGCCGTTACTGGCTCTAGCAGGACTATTTTTCCTGGTCGCGATTGCCTACGCCTCGGTAGGGTTTGGTGGGGGCTCGTCTTATAACGCCCTGTTGATCCTCTCCGGTGTCGACTTTCGCCTGGTTCCCGCCATCGCCCTGAGTTGTAATATCCTGGTCGTCAGCGGTGGTGTATACCATGCCCTGAGGGCAGGGCATTTGACCATGGGTCAGTTATTGCCGTTTGTTCTGCTGTCCATTCCGATGGCGTGGCTCGGTGGCAGCCTGTTAATTTCAGAGCAGGCATTTATTGGTTTGCTTGGTTTTAGCCTGTTGATCGCGGCCATCCAGATGGTTTTCAAACAACGATCCTCAGTTAAAACCCTCCACCTGGGGACAGCCCGGTTTTGGCTAATCTCAACTTTTACCGGTGGAGTTATTGGCCTGGTTTCCGGTATTACCGGTGTTGGCGGAGGCATATTTCTGGCTCCGGTAATTTATCTGTTCAGACTTGTGCCCGCAAAGACCGTTGCCGGCATAACCAGTGGGTTTATCCTGGTGAACTCAATTGCCGGTCTTGCCGGTCAGATGATGAAGACGGGTGAGTACTCGCCATTGGCGGGTTGGGTTGGCGCCTGGCCATTATTTTTGGTCGTCATAATCGGTGGGCAGATCGGCACTCGCCTGGGTGTT
>CALJWY010000021.1 GCA_937974465.1 uncultured Lysobacterales bacterium
AAACCAGTCACCCAGGCTGCGCCGCAACTGGTTACGCCCAAGGCGGGCTCTGGCCATTCTCTTAGGTTGCAGGCCAACCTCGTCAGCTCAGTCGAGCTGGCGGCGATTGAAAGCCACTACCACGATGTCGATATTCGCCAGGTAGATAACGGCTACCGGCTGGAACTGGTCAGCAACCAGGCAATGACTGACCGCGACTTTGTGCTGAGCTGGACGCCAGCCCTGCAATCCCAACCCAGCACATCATTAATGACCTTCGATGATGGTGAGTTCGTGTATGCCCAGTTAATGCTGGCCCCACCCCTGGTGGCCTCGATCGTGCCGCAGGCACGTGAAGTGATCCTGGTCATCGACACATCCGGTTCCATGGAAGGCGCTTCCATACAGCAGGCACGGTTGGCCCTGGTGCATGCCCTGGAGTCTCTTGGACCGGACGACTACTTTAACGTGCTGGAATTCAATTCCGACACCCGTTCGCTTTTCGACCAATCGGTGCCTGCAAACCAACAGGGGCTGTACATCGCCCAGAATTTCATCACCGGGCTGGCCGCGGAAGGTGGTACCAACATGGCTCCCGCACTCAAGGCTGCTCTTGGCATGCCAAAGGTTCCAGACAGGATGCGCCAGGTCGTGTTTATCACCGATGGCGCGGTGGGCAATGAGAAGAACCTGTTGCAGATGGTGGCAGACAAACTTGGTGACAGCCGCATGTTTACGGTTGCTATCGGTCATGCACCCAATAGCTGGTTCATGCGCAAGGCTGCGGAAGTAGGACGCGGTAGCTATATACATATCGGCAAACCGGAAGAAGTGCGTGCCCGGATGACCGCACTTTGGAGTCGCATTCAACTGCCGGCGCTGACCAATATCTGTGTTAACTGGGGTGATTCCGCCGAATTTTATCCCGAGCTGATCCCCGACCTGTACGCGGGTGAACCCCTGTGGCTGACCGCCCGCCTCAAATCTCAACCTACCATCATCGGTTTGTGTGGCGAGTTCAATGACACCGACTGGAGCATCAATGTCAACGCATGGGATGCTGCCAGCGGTGGTGATGGCGGGGATAACCTTGCCAAGCTCTGGGCACGCAAGAAGATCGAGGCCCTCGAAGACAGCCTGATGTTTGGAGCGGATCCAGAATTGACCCAACTGCAGATTACCGGGCTGGCGCTCGACTATGAACTGCTCACCCGTCATACCAGCCTGGTGGCTGTTGACAAGACACCCCGCCGGCCAGCAGATGAACAGCTGGCACAAACCCAAATACCCGGACTGCTGCCTGCCGGCAGCTCCAGCCAACTGGCAGCCTTCCCGTCTACCGCCACGGGCTGGCTGACGCAACTGTTACTTTCCGCGCTCGTACTGCTGCTGGCAACTTTTATGCTGATGTTCAGCGGCAGCCGCTTTCCAATGACGAAGCCCTCCACCAATTGAGGGGCTCGAAAATTATTCACCAGGAAGATAATCACGACCCCGTGGCATTCTTTCAGAATATTCGAACGGCTCCTTTGGCAGTGACATTCCTCAAACTGCTAAAACGTCATTGGGCCCTGGTGGCGGTGACACTCACCGCCACCTTTTTTTTGTTAGACGCACTTTGGATTCCCCTCAAAGCGGAGCTGGCGCAACACCTGCTGGAACGCTCCTGGCTGCGCACCCTGGAGGGTGAACCTGACGCAAAACCCTGGCCATGGGCAGATACCCGCGCGGTTGCGGTACTCGAGGTGCCACGCCTGGGCTTGAGGGAAATCGTGCTGGAGGGCAGTTCTGGCCGCAACCTGGCCTTTGGGCCAACACTGGTCAACGCCCAGGGCATGGACAACTCGCCAGACAAGGTTCTCAGCGGCCATCGTGACACCCACTTCAACTTTTTAAAGGACCTGCGGACCGGTGACCTGCTGCGCCTGCGCACGACAAGCGGCATCCGCGACTACCGCGTCAGCTGGCTCGAAGCCGTCGACAGCCGCATCCAACAACTGGTCATCGAGGACTCGCTGGATCGCCTGACACTGCTGACCTGCTATCCTTTTGATGCACCCACCGCCGGCGGCCCCATGCGCTGGGTCGTCACCGCCCTGCCCGCCACCAACCAGAACACCCGCATTAGCGAGCCACAAGCACCGTCATTGGCCGGCCACTAGCACCGTCATTCCCGCGCAGGCGGGAATCTCCTTGGGTCACCGTAACATTCGCAAAGGCAACTTCAGCACCCGGTCAAACAAAATGAGATCCCCGCCTTCGCGGGGATGACACGGTTATTGGTGGGGATGACACGGCTATTGATAGGGGATGACACGGTTATTGGTATTGAGACACTGAAGCGCGGAGACCCCTGCCCTCGCTCACCAGTTGTCAGATCATCACAATCCAACTGCCAGCCACTAGCACCGTCATTCCCGCGCAGGCGGGAATCTCCTTGGGTCACCGTAACATTCACAAAGGCAACTTCAGCACCCGGTCAAACAGGATGAGATCCCCGCCTTCGCGGGGATGACACTGAAGTTGAAGTTAAGCGATGGAGTTGGGAGATCCCCGCCTTCGCGGGGATGACTCTGTCTTTGTTGGTTATGGCTTTGTCTTTGTTGGTTATGACTTTGTGAGTTGTTGGGTTATGAGCCTATGTTTTGGCGCATTTTGGCGATGGTTTCGGCGTAATCCTCGGTACCGAAGATCGCCGAGCCTGAAACAAACGTATCAACCCCGGCAGCGGCCAGGCTGCCGATATTGTCCACCGTCACACCGCCGTCAATTTCCAGGCGGATATCACGGCCACTGGCATCGATCATTTCCCTGACTGCTGCAATCTTGTCCATCACGTACGGGATGAACTTCTGGCCGCCAAAACCCGGGTTCACCGACATCAGCAGGACCATGTCGAGTTTTTCCAATGCCCATTCCAGAACGTTTAACGGCGTGGTCGGGTTTAACACCAGCCCGGCCTGGCAACCATTTTCCCTGATCAGGGCGATACTTCGGTCAACATGAATACTGGCTTCCGGATGGAAGGTGATCATGCTGGCGCCGGCTTTGGCGAACTCCACGATGATGTCATCCACCGGTTGGACCATCAGGTGAACATCGATGGGCGCGGTGATGCCATATTTGCGGAGAGCTTTGCAGACCATCGGGCCTATGGTCAGGTTGGGCACGAAGTGGTTATCCATCACGTCAAAATGAACCCAGTCAGCGCCGGCATCAAGCACCGCCCTGGTATCATCACCCAGGCGCGCAAAATCAGCTGACAGGATCGATGGTGAAATAATACTGCTCTGCTTCATGGTTTCCTCCAGTCTGTTTGAACGGTGCCCTACTTGATTCCCCGTGACGTCTTTATTTTGTCATAAGCGGCATTGATTTCCCGCACTCTTTTTTTGGACATCTCCATCATCTCTTCCGGTAAACCCTGCGAGATGAGTTTGTCGGGATGATATTGGGATACCAGCTTGCGATAGGCACGCTTGATTTCCTGCGCGCTGGCGTCTGCCTTTAGCCCCAGGGTGGCATAAGCCTGATTCTCCCCAAGTCCCTGGTTGGGTGCTGTCTGCTGCTGGCTATATTGATAAGAACCGCCGCCCTGCCGTGCCCGAAGCATGGCGGAAAATATAGCCGCAGGTATTTTCAGAACGGTGCAGGCACGCATCAGGATCGCCTGCTCGGGCTGACTCAGGTTGCCATCGGCCAGTGCCGCTTCGAGTAACAATTCGATAAACATGATCCGCAGTTCATGGCGCAACATGGAATGACGGTAAAACTCATGCAGGGTCGCTTCCAGGTTGAAGTCCCCTTCCTTGCCTTTTTGAAAATATCGAATTGCCCGCTGCCGCTCGTCCTCGGTCAGGCCCAGGCGCCGCATCAATTGCTCGGCAGCGGCTATCTCGGCCTTTGTGACCCTGCCATCCGCCTTGTTGATATGCCCGAGGGTTGAAAACATGGCGCCGAAAAAAGCATTCCGGGTGCGGCTCGCACCACCCAGCCCCGACAGGAACCGGTCGACCATGTGACCCAGGAAAAGGCCAAAAATCAGACCGGTCAGGCCGCCGCGCATCAGGCCGATAATGCCGCCAATCAGCTTGCCCCACCATTGGTTGGGTAATGTAAATCCGGTCTTCGCCATCTGCTGAATAATTTCCCTGTTCGTAACTGGTGCAGTGTATCGAACTGATTGTATATTTAGAAAGTCGATACACTGAACCTGGCCCGGCAAGTATATAATGCCGATTGAACCATCACAGTATAAAAGGAACTATGGTGAGCAATTCCTCCCCCATGCCCTACTCCACCGATATGCTCAGTATGTTGCCCCTGATTCACCAGGGTAAAGTGCGTGACAGTTTTTATCTCGATGATGACCACATGTTGATCGTGGCCTCCGACCGCCTGTCCGCGTTCGACGTGGTGCTGCCCAACCCGGTACCCGGCAAAGGCGCCCTGCTAACCCAGATTTCCAATTTCTGGTTTGAACAGACCAAACATATTATCGACAACCACTTGACCGGTCTTTCCGTCAGTGATGTCATCGCTGATCCCTCACTGGCAGAGTTGCTCGAGCAAAGATCCGTGGTCGTCAAGCGCCTCGAACCCATACCGGTGGAAGCCATCGTCCGTGGCTACCTGATTGGATCGGGCTGGACCGATTACCAGGAAACGGGTGCGGTGTGTGGAATTCCTTTGCCACCCGGGCTGCAACAGGCTGACAAATTGCCGGAGGTTATCTTTACGCCATCAACCAAGGCCACCGCTGGCGATCATGATATTAACGTGGATTTTGAAACCATCGTCAACGCTATTGGTGCGGATCTCGCCAACCAGATCAGGGATGCCAGCATCAGGATTTATGAATTTGCCGCAGATTACGCCTTGCAGCGCGGCATCATCATTGCCGACACAAAATTTGAATTCGGACTGGACGCGGCTGGCAAGTTGTACCTGATGGATGAGGTATTAACACCGGATTCATCGCGATTCTGGCCGCTCGACAGCTGGCAGCCGGGGAGCAGCCCACCGAGTTATGACAAGCAATTTGTACGGGATTATCTTGAAACCCTGGATTGGAACAAGCAGGCCCCGGGCCCTCTTTTGCCAGCGGACATTATCGAGGCATCGGTTAAAAAGTACGAGGAAGCCTGCCGAATATTGACAGAAAATACCTGATCAGGGTTTTTCTACTAAACTGAAGTATACAAGCGGGTTTTCAGGTCTGAATATGAGTCAGGCTGCGAGAGTCACGTCAATCCTTGCAATAGAGAATGGTCCTAAATGAAATTATTAGCCAGTAACGCGGGCGCATTCCGGCCCATCATTTTTAAATTTTTTTGCACGCTTTTGGCCATAACGGCGCCGGCCATAGCGCTTGCCACCACTTATGATGTAACGGTTGGTAACAATTTTTTCACCCCTAACGACCTGACCATCGAGGTAGGTGACACTGTGCGCTGGACCAATAATGCAGGGGGACTGCATGACGTGACGGCTGACAATGGCAATTTTCAGGGGCCAACGTCAAGCAGCTTCACCTACTCGCGGACATTCAACAGCATCGAAGAGATCTTATATCATTGCTCGGTGCACAGCAGTCCGGGTCAAAATCGCAGCACCTTCATGAACGGGCGCGTTACCGTTGTTGAGGCAACTGTTTCGACCGATGTTGCTGTTGAATCAATCAGCGTGGCGGGCGGTACACACGAGGCCGGTGAAGACATTCCCATTAATGTAAGCCTTGCTAACACCGGTGCTGCAAATTCCGGTACGTTTAATATCGATTTTTACCTTTCAACCGACGCAAACATCAGCGACGGCGATACATTCATCGGCACAGAAAGCATTAGTGACATAGCCGCTGGCAGCACCATTGATGTTGAAGAAAACTTCAATCTTCCGGCTGCCTTGACCGACGGTGATTATTTTATCGGTGGTCTCATCGGTCTGGATGACACTGACTCCAGCAACAACTCAAAAGCCATTGAAACCCCGATATTCGTATTTACCGATTTTATTATGAATGCCGGCCTTAACGATGCCTGGTATTTCCCTGATACCGATGGCCAGGGATTTTTTATAACGATTTTTCCTAACCTGAACGTTGTCAGCCTGGCATGGTTTACATATGACACGGAACTGCCGCCAGTGGGCGCGGTTGCAAACCTGGGAGACCCCGGACACCGCTGGATCACGGCTGCGGGCGCCATTGATGGTGATGAATCTGAAATGAACGTCGTAATAACGTCTGGAGGCCTGTTTGATGATCCTGGGGAGGTTCAACGTACCGAGCCCGCCGGCGCGGATGGCACGCTGACACTGAAGTTCAACAACTGTCACTCAGGAAGGGTTGAGTACGATATAAGCTCTATCGCTGCCACCGGAACAGTTCCGATACAAAGGGTCGCAAACGATAACTCCGTTTTGTGTGATGCCCTGCTGAGAGAGGCGCTGTCGGGACAATAGCTTCTGGCAAACCCCGGCTGGCGAGTTACTCCTCCAGCGACTCCTCGTAGCCTTCGGCGTCTTTAAGCCCTTCCAGTTCTTCGGTATCGAAGAGCTCGATCTCAAATAACCAACCATCCCCATAAGGATCGGAGTTAATGATGGCCGGATCGGCATCAAGTTCCTCGTTGATGGCAATAACCCTGCCGGACACCGGTGTGTAAATATCCGATGCAGCCTTAACCGACTCGACAACTGCACAGGGGTCACCCTGGCTGATTTCATCACCAACAGTAGGCAACTCAACAAACACCAGGTCACCAAGCGCTTCCTGGGCATGGTCCGTAATACCTATTCGGGCGTTGCCATTTTCGTCGGCGTCAACCCATTCATGGGATTCCGTATATTTCAAATGAGATGGGATATTACTCATAGTTCCTGCCCCTCAGTACTGGCCAATAAAATTATTCTAGCGGTTAAATGATGCCCTCGCAAACCGAACCGTTCCGCGCAAATGGCGGCCGGACAATACTGCAATTGAGCAACTTGCCGCGGATATCAACCTGACATGTTTGTGTCGCATTTTTTGGTATGCGGGCAAATGCAATCGCCTTCTGCAAGGTCGGGGAAAAACTTCCGGAGGTGGTGACACCCTCACCCGCATCCGTCACGATTCGCTGACCGGGTCGCAATACGCCACGGTCCTGTAACACCAGGCCAACCAGTTTTTCCTTCAGGCCCGCGTCTTTTTGCTGCAACAACGCTTCTTTGCCAATGAATGAGCGCTGGTCTTTCAGCGCCACGGTCCAGGCCAGGCCTGACTCCAGCGGAGTAACACTTTCATCCATATCCTGGCCATACAGGTTCATACCCGCTTCGAGGCGCAGGGTGTCACGTGCCCCGAGGCCACAGGGGGACACACCCGCTTCAAGCAAGCGGTCCCATAGTGAACAGGCTGCAGTTCCAGGTAAGGAAATTTCGAATCCGTCTTCACCGGTATAACCGGTTCGTGCAATAAATAAATCGCCGAACTGGCCGGCTGAAAATGGCTTTAATTCTGTTGCCGGCAATACATCTTTTTGCGGCAACACGGAGAAAACTTTTTCACGGGCATCAGGACCCTGCACCGCAATCATCGCCAGCGACGGACGCTCTTCCACAACCACATCAAATGCCCGTGCCTGGGAGTTTATCCACGCCATGTCCTTGTCGTGGGTCGCCGCATTGACCACTACGCGGAAAAAGGTCTCTTCAAGAAAGTAGGTGATCAGGTCATCCACAACCCCACCCTGTTCATTCAACATACAACTGTAAAACGCCTGTCCCGGGTTTTTCAGCTTGGCAACATCGTTGGCCAGCAGGTAGCTCAGAAAATCTCTGGCATTTGCACCACTGATATCCACCACGGTCATATGCGAAACATCAAACATGCCGGCTGCCTGGCGGACCTTATTGTGCTCTTCGATTTGGGAGCCATAATTGATCGGCATCTCCCAACCGCCAAAATCGACCATGCGCGCGCCAGCGGCAATATGGGCATCGTACAAAGGGGTCTGTTGGGGCATTGCAGGTCTCCTTAATCAGGTGGTCAATATAATGGAGACTGCAGAAAAAGCAACGTAAAAACTCTGAGAACCGACATTGACCGGCCACTAGCACCATCATAAGCCAGCACCTGGCACCGCCATAAGCCAACGCCTGGCACCTTCATAAACCAGCGCCTGGCACCGTCGTAAGCCAGCAAAAGCACCGTCATTCCCGCGCAGGCGGGAATCTCCCTGGGTCAC
>CALJWY010000022.1 GCA_937974465.1 uncultured Lysobacterales bacterium
CAGCGCGGTACGCTTTAGCAGGCTCGGTATTTGCCTGAGGCAGGAGTCCCGTGAGGCTTCGTTTTGCATACCATTTTCGAGCGATTGCAATTCGCGCAGGGCAGCACGCCGGTAGCGGTTTTGCATCCAGCGCCGCAGCGACCGATAGCCGAACCATGCGAGCAGAATGAGTAACAGCGCGGCTACAATGTACCAACCCTTCGCCAGCGGCCACCAACTCACCGCCGCCGGTAGAACGATGTCATTGAGGTTTTGCAGGCTGGCGGGATACGTGGACTTCATAGGGTCATGCTCAAAACCGTTTTGTACCCTGGTGATGGCCCAGCGCATCGCGAATCTGGTCAGTCACAGGGCTGGTTGTTTGCAGGGCCAGCACTGGAATTGAGAATCTTCGCGAGGCTGTCTGAATCCATTCGAGTTTTCTCACAAATTCGCTTTGGAAACCCTTCCGCAATTTTCGGCTCGATGTGTCGGCCTCCACCTGACCTTCGCCATCTGCAAATCTCAGGCGACCTGCAGCCGGCATCTCTTCTTCAAGCGGGTCATAGATGAAGGCCGTTAACACGTCATTGTGTTCTGAAAGACGGGTGACATGCTTGCGTGTTTCAGCGTTGAGTCCATCGGCATCGGTGATCAGGCAGACCAGGCAGTCATGCCTGGCCAGGATGCTGACCTGCTTGAGTACCTCGTTCAGCTTACCGGCGTCGGGCTTGATGTCGGGACCGACGTGCAAGGCGTGGTTTTTATCCACCACCTGCTTGAGGATTTGCATCACCCGTTCACGGCTGCGGTGGGGTTGTACGACAGATATCTCCGAGTCGTTAAATACAAGCGCGCCGACACGGTCACCAGTGCTCAGAACACGCCAGGCGGATATAGCGGCCACTTCGGCTGCCACCACGGACTTCATCCTCGCCCTGCTGCCGAAGAACATTCCAACCCGCTGGTCAACCAGAAGCCAGACTGTGCGGTCCTTTTCCTCCGTGTAGACACGAACATAGGGTGTACCTGTACGAGCGGTGACTTTCCAATCAATATTCCGGGTGTCATCACCCGGCAGGTAATTGCGTAATTCCTCGAAATTGAGTCCGCGGCCCCTCAGTTTTGATGCATGCCGTCCGCTCAGAATGCTATGTACGGGCTGCCGGGGCAGAAAACTGAAGCCCGAGGCCTTGTGCTGGAGACGAACAAGGTCATCCAGGCGTGTGTAAACACCTTCGTTATTGCCATCTTTAGCGGGCTTGTTGGAACGGACAGCCATGTTTGCTACCTCAGGGCATCATGCAACCGCGACGAGTTTTAGAATCTCGTTGATGACGTCATTGCTTGAAACACCATCAGCATTGGCCTCGTAACTGAGAGCAATGCGGTGACGCAGTACAGCATGCACCACGGCGCGCACATCATCCGGCAGCACATGGTCCCGCTCATTGAGCCATGCGTGAACCCGTGCACATTTGTCGAGCCCGATCGCACCACGGGGACTGGCACCGATACGTATCCAGGATGCGAGTTTTTCATCGTAACGCTCCGGGTAGCGAGTCGCAAAAATAAGATCGACCATGTATTTTTCAATCGTCTCGGATACCTGCACATGGTTGATTTCACTTCGGGCATCAAATATGAGCTGTTGAAGTACCGGCGCATCTTCATGCGTTGATCCGGCAGGCCCTTCCTCGCCCCTGACCAGTCTGATCACCTTTGCTTCAGCCTCTTCAGTGCCATAGTCGATATAGACATGCAGCAAAAAGCGGTCCATCTGTGCTTCGGGCAGGGGGTATGTGCCTTCCTGCTCGATCGGGTTTTGGGTCGCCATAACGATAAACAGGTCCGGCATCTTGTGGGTTGTGCCGGCCACCGTCACCTGGCGCTCCTCCATGGCTTCCAGCAATGCGGCCTGTACCTTGGCGGGTGCCCGGTTGATCTCATCCGCGAGCACGATATTGGCAAAAATTGGTCCAGCCTCGAACCGGAATGTTGGCTGGCCTGATTCCGTATACAAGACCTCGCTGCCGGTGATGTCCGAGGGCAGCAGATCGGGTGTGAACTGAATCCGTGAAAAGTCTGCATCCATGTTTTTCGCCATGCTCTTTACGGCGCGCGTTTTTGCGAGTCCGGGTAAGCCCTCCATCAGGATGTTGCCGTTGGCCAGCAGGCCGATGATCAATTGTTCAACGACCATTTCCTGGCCAATGATGGATTCACCCATACGGGCTTGAAGCTTGCGGACGGATTGGAGGGTGGTCATTAATAAAATCTCTCGTTATGGAACTGGGTTAGATTGAAACATGTAGAGTAATGACTATCAAATACACTTCCATTATGCTCAATGATATGCATCGCTATGCCGCATAGGTCTTGCCCCGGCTCCAGATAACCTGCTGCTAAGCGGGTCAATCAGGTGGGGGTACTAGCCTGGGTGAATTCACGATACGAAACGGGCGGGACATTCAAACAAAGTGGGGCCTTTTCAGGCCCCAATTAAAGATAGCAATTCCGAATTTATGGTTACTGGGTGGTTTTATTGCCCGGCACGAAACGGATAGTTAGTAAACATTTCAGCAATACCATCCATGATTTCTTGGCGCAATTCGCCACTCTTTCGATCTTCATTGATCCGGCCAATGGCAACACCTTCCCAGACCATGCGTTTTTGAGCGATATCAACCATATCCACATTGACCGTGCCCTCGGTGTACTGGCTGACATGGGTGCTGGTCCCATAGCCGTATCCACCCCAGGGGTCATACATGCCGCCACGGTAACCATAGTAGCCGCCGCCATACATTGTCGGGCTTGACGTTGTGGTTACCTTGGTCTTGTCCTCCAGCCGAGCTGAAACATTGATCAGCAGGTCGGGATTATCAGATTTAACATAACCGCGTGGTAGCATTTGAGCATCAAGCGCATCACGGAACATCTGCCCCAAAAGGCTCGAATAATTCGGATTTTCGATCCCCATGGGACTGTAGTAGCCATATGTCTTGAACTTGCTGAAATCTACATTGGGGTCATAGTCAGAATGAATTTTCGTGCTCGATGCGCATGCGCTCATCAAGATGACGGCGGTCAGTATCGTGATTAATTGATAAAGTTTTCTCATAGTTTCATCCTGTCAAATATAGCAAAGGGTTTTGTTTCCTGAATCACTTCAGTTTTAACTGCATCTTTTTCTTGTCACCGAGTAGCGAGGTGATCTGCTTACCGGCACTTTGAAAAGATTTTTGCATGTTCTCGTATTTTTTCCAGCTGTCCACGGAAGATGCCCGATACAGCATTTCCTGACCATCGAAATCGAACGCCATCCTCACGAAAATCGAGTCGTACTCATTGAGATAAGCCTCAATTTGCTTGCGATCAGCACCCTTGAGATCGACCGTTTTAACGTCTGAAAGTTTAGCGGTAGATTTGGCGCTGATCTGCTTTGCCTTGGATATGTTGTAAACAGCTCCGTTATATACGACCGTTTTGTCGTTGTTATAGACCTTGGTGCCACCACAACCGGTGAACATTAATATTGCCAAAATTGATGTTGCCAATACCAACAAGTGACTGAATGGCTGTTGCCTGTTAAAAAATCCGAGTGTTTTAATCATCTGATACTCCTGATTACCAAGTTGTGTTTTCGTGGATTCGGGCGCTATCGTTACTGGTCACTTGGTACGCTTGCAATAGAACACACGATGGAACTTAACTTTCATTGTAGTGGCTATTGACTCCCGAATAAAGAACACTTCAGACCCTTAAGATGATGCTTTCGACCTGCAATACAGGATATGGCGCGAAACTCAGGTTCCCTCACAAAATGGCTTCCATCCAAGAAATGCCAGGCTCCCGGAACAGACCTATCCTGAAACACACCATTCCTGATTTCCAGTGATTTTATTGCCCCTAATCACCAAAACTGAACGTCTGACAAACGGTCGTTTCTGCGGTATCAACAAGGGTGTGCCGGTTGTAAAAACCGGCAGGTCATGAATACCAGGGCGTGATGGGTCTCCAAAACGACAAATCACCGTACCTTTCCATCAGTCAATATTCTGCTTCTTCCGCGCATCCCCCCGTTTCAGCTGACTCTGAACACTAAGGCGGTAACCTACATAATATTTCAGGATATTCGCGACGTACTGAACGGTTTCCCGGCCAATGTCTTCGGCGGCCATCAGTTCTACGTTATCGAACCAGGTATTTGGATCGTAGCCCTGTTGCTGCGCCTTACTGCGTAACCTGGCAACACGGGCAGGGCCGGCATTGTAAGCGGCCAGAGCGAATAAGGTCTGGTTAAAACGGGTGATTTCCGGCTTCTTGAAATAACGGTTACGGATAAAATCCAGGTACTTAACGCCGGCGTGAATATTGGATTCGACATCGCTGATGTCCGGGATGCCAATGTTCTTGTCTGCAGCAGTCGTTGGCAATAATTGCATGATACCGACAGCCCCCGCGCCACTCCTGGCATTCTGATCCAGGCCAGACTCCTGGTAACCTTGCGCAGCAACCATCAGGTAATCAATTCCATATTGTTCGCCATACTTTTCAAAGATATGGGCCACATCCCGAAACCGCTGGAAATCCTCGGCATCCAATGCACTCTTGGCCCAGTCAAAATTCTTGATATGGCGGTTAATCAGCATATTGCCTTGCAGCGTGCCCTGACGATGAGATTTCATGAACTCATTAAGTTCGGCCAACAGCACTGGACTGTTCTCACGAACGGCGACGCCAATCCTTCCTCCCGACCGGAAAACGATATCCTCACGCACCGTCAGTTTGTCAAACACGTCGGCCCAAATTTTTGCCTTGTAGTTGTCAACAACCGCCCAATCCAGCAGGCCGGCATTGACCATTTCAAGTATGTCTTCATCTTCCAGGTATTCAGAAGCATCACTTAAAACAACCGCTGGCCTTCCTTCATCCCGAAATCGATTATTCAGTTGATCAAGGCTGGCTCGGTAACTGCTGGACGCACGCACATAAATCACCTTTCCGGAAAGTTCATCAATTGAAGCAATATCCGGGGCTGATGGACCGGTTACCAGCACCTCAGAAATCTCCTTGGTAATGGGTTTGGTAAAATCGATGATCGCCTCACGCTCAGGTGTGATTGTCAAACCGGCTGCGGCGATATCGCCTCGGCCTTCCATTAAATGGGTTAGCAGTTCATCACGCGCGACCGGGATAAAAACCACATGAAGTCGAACATGGCGCTTGTTCAATCGTTCATTGATAAAGTCCTCGAAGGCCTTGAACAGATCGTGAGTTGCGCCTTTTGCGCGGCCGTTATCCAGATAATACCGGCCCAATCCATAGACCGTTAATACTCGGATCAACCGCTGGCTTTCCATTTTATCCAGATCGCCAGTCCACTGCTCGGCAAAAAAATTGAAGCCAATTTCGGCCTCAAGTTGTTCGAGATTTGCCAGCTGGGTCGTTGCCGGGCTTGCCGCTGCTGCACCGCTTGGGTCCTGCTTCGCTGGCATTACCAACTCACTATTTGATAGCAGGATCAGTAAAACCAGCCATTGGAATATACGGTTGTATAGGGACATGGAATCGCTCCTGTTAAAGCTGCGTCATCTGTCGTTGGGCGTTATGACAGTTGGCGTTGACTGATAGATATTCTACGATCATTGTGTATCTAACTGAATAATATTTACTGAACATACTCTGGCGTTATGATTTGAGGCCGCATTGGCGGGTAGCCCGACTATCCTGCTGGTTGCGATGATGTACGTCAGCATCGTTGCAACCGGATTGATCAATCTGCTGGTCTCGACAGGGAAACCTGACCAGTTGAATATTGCTTCGAGCATAGTGCATGACTTTCGCGATGCCCCATGTAGAAACCGGGTGACTGATAATCATCAGTCACCCGGCCGGCAATCATGAAGATAACGCTTCAGTTTGTTCCGGGAGTTGCCTCCTGAAGTGACTCTAGTACCCGGTCCAGGCTGAATGTACCAGGCTTCATTCGTGGCGGGTAATCTTTAAAAGTGCTGAGGAACTCGCCTACATAGGCTGCAGCTGGAGAAAGCAAAAATAAGCGCTCAAAGTACCATTTTTCATAGGCACCAGACTCCCAGTCAGCACGCTCAAAAGGGTCGCGCCGCAGATTAATTATTTGCGGGGCACGCAGGGTCACATAAGGTTTCTGCCAGACGTGGATGCCGTGGGCCAGTTGAACAGAAAACATTACTTTCCATTGCCCATAACGCAACGCTGAGAGCTCGCCATCGTCAGTAAAGTAGAACATCTCCTTGCGCGGGCCCTCTTCACTTTCTCCGGTGAACAGCGGCAACATATCGTAACCGTCGAGATGCACATTATATTTTCTTCCAATAGCACTATGACCATTCAATAACTTATTCTTGATGTCTGGTTCGCCAGCTGCAGCAAGCAATGTTGGCAACCAGTCTTCCATGGAGATGATTTCATTGGAGACTTGATGTGGTTTGATCTTACCGGGCCATTTCACCATCATCGGTACACGAAAACCGCCTTCCCAGGTCGTATTCTTTTCACCACGGAAGGGTGTTGTACCGCCATCAGGCCAGGTAAAGGTCTCGGCGCCGTTATCGGTTGAATACATAACAATCGTATTGTCTGCAATGCCAAGTTCTTCCAGTTTGGCCAACAACTCACCGACCATTCCATCGTGTTCCGCCATACCATCAGCGTAGATGCCCTGGCCGGTTACACCTTTGGATTCATCCTTTAAACGCGTCCAGACATGCATGCGTGTGGTGTTATACCAGACGAAGAAAGGCTTCTTTGCCTGGTGGGCCCTGTCTATGAAATCAAGGGTGCGTGCGGTCACTTCTTCATCGATAGTTTCCATGCGTTTCATGGTCAAGGGGCCGGTATCTTCTATCTTGCCGTCTGCGAGGGAGTGGATGACGCCCCGAGGACCGAATTTCTTAGCGAATTCAGGATTCGATGGATAATCTTCGTTTTCAGGTTCGTCTTCGGCATTGAGGTGATACAGATTACCGAAAAACTCATCAAAACCGTGATTGGTTGGCAAATGCTCGTCAAGGTCACCCAGGTGGTTTTTTCCGAACTGGCCTGTCATGTAGCCCAGGGGTTTGAGAAGCCCGGCAATAGTTGGGTCTTTTTCGCTGAGCCCTTCAGGAGCGCCAGGTAAGCCTACTTTCAGGAGACCTGTCCGAAACGGGCTCTGACCAGTGATAAAAGTGGATCTACCTGCGGTGCAACTGTTTTGTCCATAGCCATCTGTGAACAAAATACCATCAGCGGCGATACTGTCGATACTCGGGGTCTTGTATTCCATCATGCCCCTGTTGTATGCGCCGACGTTAAACCAGCCGATATCATCGCCCCAAATAATCAAGATATTGGGCTTATCTGCTGCCATCAGCGTGGTGCTTGCCATCAGCATCAGAATGGCTAGGAACCAGTTAATTAATTGCTTTCTTTGAAACATTGTGTCCTCCAGGGAACAAAAATTAAATGAATAGCGCTGTCTACATGGTAGTCGCAAGTTGCAGGGCTGAAAACCTTGCCGAAGTGTGCCGTGGTGGATTGATTATTTGTTCAATCCTCCAGTTATATAGCCTAGCGCATGGTCTCCGAGTTCACTGAATAGATCAGGCAAGCCCCTGGGGTCAAAACATCCGGAGTTTTGTACCCTGCAACACTCCGCTTGTCCGCCTGAACCAAAATAGCCCGGACTCACAATGAGTCCGGGCTTCAGTCTATTTAATCAGCGAAGAGTTACCCGGGATAAAAACATCCCGGGAAATGTAGAATGGATTTAATTCTGAATCGCTATATCCATAAGCCTTTCAAGGTTACCGAGTGCTTTCTGTCTCTCAATCGTGTGGTAACCGATATTGGATGCACTTAAAGAGCTGCCAGGCTGGAAGGGGAAACCTTCAATTGAGCCGAAGAATTTTTGTACAAAACCCTGTGCCGGAACCATCATCCACATATTGTCTGCATACCACCGGACATACATACCTGACTCACGCGAGGCGCTTTCAAACGGATCGGCTCTCAGGTTTGTGATCACCGGCCATTGTGGGGTCTCTCTGAATGCCTCGTTGATGGCGCCCCTTTCGGTTGCGAAAGCCACTTTCCAGTCATCCACCCGTAACGCATTCAGCAATCCGCTGGCTGCGAAATACATGATTTCCCTGCGTGGGCCTTTATCAACTTTACCTTCAAAATAGGGTTTGAAGTTATAACCATCGAGGTGCACCCTGAATGTCTTGCCATTGGCCTTGTAGCCTTTTTCTGAAGCGAGCTGCTCTTTGACATCATCCACACCCGCTGCAGCCACCAGGGTTGGCATCCAGTCTTCATGGCTCATGATATCGTTGACGATTGTTCCGGGTTTAATCGTACCTGGCCACTTGACCATTTGCGGCACACGCATTCCACCTTCCCAGGTCGTACCCTTTTCACCATGGTATGGAGACGCTCCACCATCGGGCCAGGTGAACTTCTCTGCGCCGTTGTCCGTGGAAAACACGACAATGGTGTTATCTTCAATACCCAGTTCTTTCAATTTCTCCAGGAAACTACCGACCATGTCATCGAGTTCGACCATGCCGTCTGCGTACAGGCTGATACCTGTTTTGCCCCGGTATTTTTCCTGTAACCGTGTCCAGACATGCATGCGGGTGAAATTCATCCAGACGAAGAACGGCTTGTCCGCTTTAACCGCACGTTCCATGAAATCTTTGGCTGCATTTCCAAACTCGGAATCGACGGTTTCCATGCGCTTTCTGGTCAGCGGGCCGGTATCCTCAATTTTCCCATCTGCGTAGGAATGGATCACACCGCGTGGCCCAAATTTCTTATGAAATTCGGGATCCTTTGGGTAGTAATAGGTTTCAGGTTCTTCTTCCGCGTTCAAGTGGTAAAGATTTCCAAAAAACTCGTCAAAACCATGCGCTGTCGGCAGGTGTTTGTCCTGGTCACCCAGGTGGTTTTTGCCGAATTGGCCGGTGGTATAACCTTGCTCTTTGAGCAGATCACCAATGGTGGGTGTCCAGTCAGGGATACCGTGATCGCTACCCGGCATACCGATGGTTAACAATCCCGTTCTGAATGGCTGCTGTCCCAGCACGAATGCTGCACGACCCGCGGTACAGGACTGTTGAGCGTACATATCGGTAAACAACGCGCCCTCGTTTGCTATGGAGTCAATATGAGGCGTCTGATAGCCCATACCACCACGGTTATATGCACTGGCATTCCAGACACCAATATCATCCCCCCATAACACCAGGATATTTGGCTTGTCCGCAGCCATTGATGTGGCGCTGACCATCAGAAACAAAATGGCAAGCGACACATTTATTAATTTCTTACTTTGATACATGACGTCCTCCAGAAAACAATGCAGTTTAAAGAAACACTTTACCCTTGTGAAAACCAAAATGTGGCAGGTTAAACAGGCGTTTTGTAGTGGTAGATTGATTAGCCAATCAATTTTCCGGTTAGATATCTTAACGTATCACAAGGAAAAAACATTGACATTTCTGACGATTCCCGTGCCGTCTCTGTCAATAAAACTTCGGAGCTGTTGGATATTCCGCATGCAGGCTGAAATTCCTGTTCCCCTTGACTGCTGTGGAAAAGCTTCTCGTCAGCAGGATGTTAAACACCCAAACCAGCGTATCAGCACACACTTGCCTAGCGGGTAAAGGGCGCACGGAAATTAACCGTGATGGCCCGAAAACTGCCATCGCTGTTAAAGCGGTAAATCAGCCCCAGGTGTTGAAAATCCATAAACCATATTTTGATGGGGCCATCCTGCCTGCCAATGGCCAGGCCGATTTCCCATTCATCCTCAATCGAAACGGGTTCGGACGCTACGCGCGGGAAAGACGGATCGTTTTCATACCAGCGATAACTGATATCCCAATTCAAACTGAGGCCTGTTCCTGATCGCAAGGAGATTGGGTAACTGAAATCCAGTCCGGCCAGCACCCCGTTCAGGTTGTCTGAGCCGCCGTTAGTTTCATCATATCCTGCAAAGAACACCTCGTTTACGATACCCCAGTCCAATTGCCCTGTTTGAAAACTGAACCTGCTTTTGAGGCCGGCATCATAGATCAAGGCACTGCCATCGGTATCCTTCTCTGTACCCCAGCCCAGGTGGCCATAAGCCCGCAGATGCCAGCGTGATGAAATCGGGTATTCGATTTCCACGCCCGGGGTGAAGCTCATGGTTCCGATGTTCTCAATATCAACAAAATCGCTAATGTCATCCAGCTTGTGCAGGCCAAATGTCACGGGGAAGTGAAACTCTACCCCGAGTGTTCGCTGACCTGACTCATCAATAGAGGAATCGCTGTAATACCAGCGGGGTGGAATTCTCAACACATAGACCTGTCGATCACCAGCCAGTTTGTACCAACCCGTACCCAGACCCGAACCATAGGCCCAATGCACCGAATCGGTCTCGGTTTCTGCCGCTGCTAAGACTCCCGGCAGAAGCAGCAGTAACCCTGTCGCCAGCATGGTGGCATGAAAACTTGAGAGTTTGCGGTTCATTTGATGGCTTTCACACAAAC
>CALJWY010000023.1 GCA_937974465.1 uncultured Lysobacterales bacterium
GTAATTCAAACAGTGCAAAACCTATCATCAGGAAACCAATCGACAGTTTGACCGGTGTAATTTGCGCAAAAACCTCGTCATTGACCTCGATGGCCAACCTGGAGCCAGACTGGGCCAGCCACCCCAATGCCAGTGCTCCCAACACCGCCGCTGCAATCGCCGGCAGGCCAAATTTCAAAACCACGTCCCGGTCAGCATGTCGTCCCAACAGTGAAACTTTGAATACGTTATTGGCGCCATGCACCATTGCCGTGGCCACCACGGCTACTTCGGCCGGAAAGAAAAGAGCAAATATCGGCAATAACAACGTCCCCAGGCCAAAACCCGAATACATGGTCAGTGCAGCCGCGACAAGTGCAGCGAGTGAAACCGCGACGTAAGCTGTCATGCTCTCAAGCCCCTACGACTTCTTAGCAAAGGCTTCCACCTGCTGCCAGACCCGCATCAGGTTGCCACCCATGATCGCGCGGATCGTATCAACGGGATACTCACGCTTGAGCAATTCTTCTATCAGGACAGGATAGTAGGACACATCTTTCATGCCGACGGGCAGGCTGTCACCAACGCCGTCAAAGTCCGAACCAATACCAACATGTTCGGGGCCTACGAGATTGATTACATGTTCGAAATTTGCCACCACATCATCCATCGTCGCGTAAGGAAAGGGGTGTTCTGCGAGGTAATCTTCGCGAAACTGACTGGCTTCTTCGCTGTCCTCCGCCAGTTCGTTGGCCTCGATGAAAGCGCTACGCTTTTCATCCATCGTCTCATACCAGTCCTTGGCCTCCTTGCGCAAAAACGATGAGCCAAAATTGATGTGAATAACGCCGCCGTTCTCTGCCAGGGCCTTGATCATGTCGTCACTCATATTGCGTTCCCAGCCGGGCGTGAAGTGGCGAGCCGATGAATGCGAGGCAATCACCGGCGCCTTGCTGATTTCAACCACCTGGAAAAAGGCGTCGTCAGTGACATGCGAGATATCGATCATAACTCCCACCCGGTTCATTTCGGCCACGACGTCCCTGCCAAAAGGACTCAGGCCTCCCCATTGATGGTTTTCATCGTAGGACGAGTCGGAAATATGATTGCTTTTGCCGTGGGCCAGGGTGACATAGCGAATTCCACGGTCATAGAAATGCTGGACATTTTCCATTCTGTGATTGATGGGCGAACCGTTCTCCATCCCCATCGCAAGGCCGATGCGCCCACCCTGCATGGCCTTTTTGGCATCCGCTACCGAACGCACCAGCATGAACTTCTCCGGCGCCCTTGCAGCCATGGCTTCAACCGAATCGATCAGGCGGTTGGCCAATTCAAAACTCTCACTGGCGTCACCATCCTCTTTTTCCATCGAGGCCGGCGTGTAAATTGACATAAAGGGTAAATCGAGGCCGCCTTTCTTTGCTCTTGGATAGTCAAAATCCCCACCGTCGGTAGCCTTCGTAACATCAACCCAGCCTTCTTCCAGACGATATGGAACATCAATATGTGTGTCGGCTACCAGGTACTGCTGAGCAATTTTTTGTGCCTGTTCTTTTCTGGAGGGCGTGTCTGCTGACGCGTTGACCAGCACAAGACTCATACATACCGCCAGCAATGGGCCACTTATTCTAGTACTCATTGATTCACTTGCTCCTGATCAGTATCCGTTAACAACTCGTATTCAAGCATTTTGTCACCATCAAAAATCCAGCGCCCGTGAAATAGCTCATCACGCAGCAACATGGGTAACCAGATGCCATCATCCTCCCACATCTGATCATAGGGAATTTCATCGACCGGCACCCACAACGGCCGGGCCTCGATACTTTCAGTGGGAATGCCTTCATATTCTGTTGTCTTGTAAACCCAGACATGAATACTCAAGCCATCAACAAACTGAAACCTGTGCTGGCCACAGTACTGCAGGTTGGATACCGTGATCCCGAGCTCCTCAAAGCACTCCCTCGCAGCACACGCCTCCGGGGTTTCGCCGTTCTCCAGCTTGCCGCCCGGACCATTGACCTTGCCCTTGCCAAAGCCGGTTTTCTTGTCGATCAGCAGGATTTTTCCGTCCCTGATCACAAACACCAGGGTTGCCGGAACCTTGGCTCTCCAGGAATTCCAATCAATATCCGTGAGATTCAAAACGGCAGGTCTTCGGTATTGTTTGTGTCTTTGACCAAGCGCTGTTTCGCAGCCCCCATATGGCGTGTGAAGACCGCCTCGTCCTTGTCAGTGACTGCGGAAACCAGTTCATCCAGCACCTTTTTGAAATGCCGGCTCACCTCTGCCGTATTGCTGTTGCCCTGTTGAATTTCATAATACAAATGCGGATTCTCAGATACGACCTGGGTGGCGACATTCAACTGGGCGTTGAAGGTAGAGCTGGAAATCTGCTTCAGTAATGGCACCGCTTCTCCACTTTGTGCGAGGGTTCCGGCGAAAGCGATATTTACCAGGTGCGATAAACCCAGCACCCAGGCCATCACCTCGTCATGCTCTTCGAGACTCAGTTCCACGCAGTCTGCTGCGGTGTGGGCAAACAAGGCCATTGCCTCTTCAGTGGCTGCCTTGCTACCCACGTCAACAAACAGGATATGGCGACCGGACAAGCCCAGTTCAGACGGGCCAAACATCGGGTGAACCGAGCAAACCCTGCATCCACTTTCGCGCATCGCATCCAGACCTTCGCGCATGGGGCTTTTCAGGGATCCGATATCAAATACCAGGCAGTCCGGCCTGAGCTCCGCCAACTGCAGGAGAATACTGTTGCTTGGCCTCAAGGGCGTGGCAACAACGATCAGGTCATAATCATTCACACTCCCCTGCCAGTCATTCACCCTGTTGAAAGGCGAGTCAGTTTCAACCCGGTCTGCAACATCAACCTTGTAGCCGACCATGTCGAGGTAACGGGACATCCACACACCCATTCTGCCAAGACCACCAAT
>CALJWY010000024.1 GCA_937974465.1 uncultured Lysobacterales bacterium
GGAATCACGCGAACGCAAGGGCACCAAGATCAACTCACAATCCTCACTCGCCCTTATTGCCAAAGGGGGTGCAGAAGCCATTGCCGAACTGCAATGGCGGATATCTCCAGCCATCACTGTCATCGTGCTGGGGTTGCTGGCTATCCCGCTGGCTCACTCTCAGCCACGCGAGGGCAGGGGTGTGCGTATCGTTCTGGGCATCCTGGTCTACTTGTTCTACGGCAATATGCTCTACATGTGCCGATCCTGGATCACCGATGGCTCCCTGCCTGTATACATTGGAATGTGGTGGGTACATGCAATTTTCCTGTTGATCAGTTTTGTCTGGGTGCGCCAGCAAGGGCGCTTTCCTGTCAGGGTGACAACATGATCATGACGGTTGACCGGTATATTGGTAAAGCAGCCATGCTTGGCATCCTGTTGGTATGGGTAAGTATGACGGCGCTGATGTTGATGTTTGGCCTGCTGGGTGAGTTCCGGGATACCACGGCCGAGTATGCGGCGGCAGATGTGTTCTGGTATGTCCTGCAAACAAGCCCCCGCTCGGCTTACCAGATTTTTCCGGTTTCGGCCCTGATGGGTTCATTGCTGGGTATTGGCAGCCTGGCCGGCGCCAACGAGTTGGTCGCATTCCGCACGGCCGGCGTATCTCGCCTCAGGTTGGCGGCGGCAGGAATGATCGGTGCCTTGCTGATTGCCATTCCGGTGATGGTGATCGGAGAGTGGGTTGCGCCCGGTGCGGAACAGCAAGCCCGCGCTTACAAACTGAGCCGCTTGTCCGGACAGGTCATTATCGGTGGGCCATCCGGGATGTGGATGCGGGATGGCAGCAACATAGTTAATTTCCGGCGCCCGCTGTTAACCGCGGACCGCGGTCAGCAATCGATCAAATTCCTGGATGTTGAAATTCATCATTTTGATGGCTTTGCAGCCCTGAAAAAAATCACCCGCGCAGACAGCGCCTTGTTTGATGGCGAGCAATGGATGCTGGAGGGGGTGTCCGAAATGGAGCTGGGTGAAACAGAAGTGCTTTCTACCTGGCGCGAGCGGTCGCCCTGGGTATCGGACGTCAAGCCCGGGCTACTGGAATCGGCCGTAACGCGTCCGCCATACATGTCGCTCAGGGTGTTGTGGGATCAAATAGAATACCTGCAGGCCAACGGACTGGATGACAGGATTTACAAATCGGCATTTTGGGAAAAGATCGTCTATCCATTTGCAATAATCGCCCTGGTGCTCGCTGGTATGCCCTTTGTATTTGGTTCTTCCCGACAACATAACCTTGGCTTCAGACTTTTTATCGGCATGACCATGGGTGGCCTGTTTATGCTGGTCAATGGTGCCGCACAAAATTTTGCCACCGCCTATTCAATGCCCGTGGTTCTGAGTTCGATATTACCCTCGTTGCTGCTAATTACCGTTGCGGTAACCATACTGCGCCGCTCGGTCTGAGCACTTGCACGGTCTCCCGGCAGGGGGTTGCTAAGGGTCTAAGCTTCAGATTTGATCAGCACGGTTCGTGCAGCAAGATCATGCCAACAGCGCCTGCGTTGGTCTGCCAGGGCCCATAAAACCCCTGCTCCCAGGGTCGCCAGTGATATGCCGCCGACCAGGAACCGCAACAGGCAACGGGGCCAGGTAATATCTTTCTCATTACTGCTGATGAGCCTGACCTTCCAGGCACGCATGCCCACCGTCATGCCACCGTATCGCCAGCAGCTACCAAGATAAGCAAAACACACAAGCAACAACCAAGCCGTAAACCAGAAGTCCTGCAAGGCGATTTTATTGGCAGTTCCAAACGGCAGCGCAATGGCTGAAGCCAGCATCAGTAGGCCCAGCAGGATCACCCCATCGTACGTCATGACCAGCAGCCGACGCGGCAGAGAACAGCTATTTTGCTTAAAACTGGCGGGGTTTTGTGGCACTGCACATGGCCTTCGGTTATTCTTGGCGACCCTAATTCTAGGAACAAACTGGAATATATCACCGAATTTGTTCTACTAATCGAAAATTCTGCGAACAACCCACTTGGAAATTAGCAATGCTAAATAGAATTACACGACAAACACCGGCTGCGGCTTTGAGCATCGCGCTGACCATGCTGCTGGCGTCCGGCGTCAATGCACAGGAATTTGTGTCGACAGTCAAGGCTGAAAATGGCATCAACCAGGCTGCATCGACATCGCAGAAACGGGTCACCAGCCTTGCCCAGCAGACCTCTGATTTGCTGGCTGAATACCGGCAGGTTGTGCGCGAGACAGACAGTCTGAAAATTTACAACGACAACCTTGAAAAAGTTGTCATGGATCAGCGCGCAGAGGTTGTTTCAATTAACGACCAGTTGGCGGGCCTTGAGGCGACCAATCGCGGTGTTGTTCCGTTAATGCTTGAAATGATCGATACGCTGGACAAAATTATTGAAAACGATATGCCATTCAGATTGGAAGAACGCCGCGCCAGGGTGCAGCGACTGCGTGACATGATGGATCAGGCCGATGTAACAGCCTCTGAAAAATATCGTCGCGTCATGGAGGCTTACCAGGGTGAGATGGAGTATGGCCGCACCACCGAAGCCTATGCCGAGGCCTTGCCTGCCACCGGACAAACCGTCGATTTCCTGCGGGTTGGCCGGACCTTGCTAATCTACCAAAGCAGTGACCAGGTGACGACCGGCTGGTTCAATCCAGCGACCCGGACGTACGAGGACCTGCCGAATCGTTACCGGCTTGAAGTCAAGGAAGGCCTGGCGATTGCCAAGAATGAAAAAGCACCGAACCTGGTGACGCTTCCGGTACCTGGCGCGGGAGTAGCACAATGAAAAAATCAATCATGATGATCGCTGTTGTGATGCTGGCGTTTTCTGGCAACGGTGTCGCTCAGACACTCGAAGAACTGGCGGAGATCGTACGCCAGGCTGCGAATTCCGAGAGCCAGATCAACCAGGAAAGGGAAGCCCGGTTTTTGCAGGACCGCAATAATCAACGCGCCTTGCTGGCTGAGGCACAGGCGGAGAAACGCCGTGAGGAGAGACGCAGCGATGACCTGAAGTCGGAATACGACCGCCTTGAGCGGGATCTCGCGGAAATGACCACCGTGCTGCAGGAGCGCATGGGTAATCTTGGTGAGTTGTTTGGTATCGTCCGTCAGTCTTCGGGAGATATCCAGGCGGCACTGGCTGACTC
>CALJWY010000025.1 GCA_937974465.1 uncultured Lysobacterales bacterium
GCCAGGTCTATCCGTGGTTTCCAACCGGTAGCATCGGTGAAAGGCCGATTGTCACATAGCCACTCCGGCTGGATCAATTCGCGTACCTTACCGGGTGTCAGCATTGGTGTATATCCCAGCAGTGACGAGAAAAACAGGTTAACCCTGGCGGTGACATCCAACGCCACAGTCGGCACCTTTAAGCTCCAGACACTCCCGGGGTTGACCGCCTTACCGATATCATCCCAGCCATAGCCATTGCTCGTACCGTCATCAATGGCATAGGTCTGGCCTGTATGCATGTCCGGGGCTGACAACCACAGCAGGATCGCGGACACCAGGTCATCAACATGCAATAAGGAAACACGTTGCTTGCCCGGCCCTACACGGGTGAGCAAGCCACGCCGGATCATTTTAAACAAGGGCAGCATTTCACGGTCACCCGGGCCATAAACCGCCGGTGGCCGGATAATTGTCCAGGCCATTTGCGGCTTGCCGGACAGCAATTGTTCGCCCGCGTATTTGCTTGCAGCATAGTCAGAAATGTCCGGCCTGCTGGCAGCCAATGATGAAATCAAAAGTAGCGGTGGTGAATTGTCTGCGCTTGCCAGCGCATCCAACATTGCACTGACGCCTTTTACATTGGCTTCCGAGAAATCTTCCGGGCCTGCACCCCGAACGCTGCCGGCACAATAGACGACTGCTGTAACACCCGTAAGCGCTTTACCAAGCGACTCAGCATCGGACAAGTGAACGGCTAACTGCTCGCAGTTGGCGGGTAAGCGTGTATCAGGATATTTTTCGGGGCGCACTGTCGCCAATACATCCAGGCCCGCTTCCAGTAAGGAAGACAGCAAACGTTGACCAATAAACCCGGTAGCTCCGGTTACCAGAATCCTTGGGGTGGACGCCGGCAACTCAGGCGGACTGCTTCGCGCCGACTTTCGCCGCCATCTGCTCCACACCCTGCAGGGTCTTACGTGCGAGAAAGTCCTGCTTGGACTGGGATCTGGATAGCTTGCCCGATGAAGTTCGTGGCAAAGTTCCGCGTGGTGTCAGGTCAATCTGAACATTGATACCAAAATGGGCATGGATTTCACGATTGATACCCTCAACAATACTGGCCCGGATAGCCGTGTCTTTTTCCCGCGTTTCTACCACCATTACCGCCCGCTCTTCGCGAGCTTCGCCGGTGACGGAAAAAGCCGCAACTCCACCGAATTTGACACCCTTGGTTTGCTGGGCCAACACTTCGAGATCATAGGGCCAGATATTGCGCCCCTTGATAATGATTACGTCCTTGCTACGTGACGTTATTACGAGATGCTGACCAATTCGATAACCGATATCACCAGTATTCAACCACCCGTCTTCTGATAACACCTCGGAGGTGGACTTTTCATCCTGGAAATACCCGCGCATCACGCTGGGTCCTTTCAGGTGGATGTGCCCACAAAACCGGTCATCCAACTCGGCTCCATCATCGTCCAGAATTGCGAACTCAAAACCAGGTAACAGCTTGCCACAATCCACATAGGCTGACGTGGATAAGGCGTCACCAGCTGAGGGTTCTGCCCTGCCATTCTCGGCCATCTTTTCCCGGTCAACCAGGTCGACCTTCAACCCCTCGCCCAGGGGTGCGAAACTGGTTGCCAAAACACATTCGGCCATACCATAGCAAGCCACAAATGACTTCCTGTCAAACCCACAGGGCGCCAGTATGTCGGCGAAATCCTTTAGTGGCTCGGGGTTAATTCGTTCAGCTCCGACACAAGCGGCCCGCCAGCGGCTTAGGTCGTAGGTTTCAATATCGGACGGCCGCAGGCGCTTGGCACAAAGTGCATAACCAAACGTAGGGGCCGAAGATATGGTGCCGCCGTTATCTGACAGTAGTTTCAGCCATAACCTTGGCCGCATCGCAAAAGTTCGTGAGCCCAGGTAGTCGACGGATAACTGACCGATGAGTGGAACCAGGATGAATCCGACCAGCCCCATGTCATGATAGAACGGCAGCCATGATACGAACCGATCGTCAGAATCCAGTTCAAGGCCATATTCCGCAATCTCGGTCAGGTTGCTTAAAACGGTTTTTTGGGTAACTTCAACACCACGCGGGAAACTGGTACTGCCGGAGGTATATTGTAGATAGGCAGGGTCATCCACTCCCAATGGTTCGAATTCAATGTCAATTTCAGGCAGGGCGTTAAAATCCGCCTCTGTGCCTGACATGGTCAGGTTCAGGCCCTGAACGGCCTCTGACATGAACTTGAAATGTGACTCCGGGGTAACCACGAGCGACGCGCCACAACTCTTGAGCATGCGTCGTACCTGGCTTACATAGGCGCCATGTGCGCCGAGTTGAATACCGGCAGGAAGTGCAACCGGGATAAGCCCTGCATACTGGCAGGCGAAAAAGAAACGATGAAACATGGGCTCGGTTTCAGCAATGATGCCAACCCTCGCACCCCGCTGACAGCCCAGGCCGAGCAATCGTCGCGCCAGGATTTTAGCCTCATCACGCAGCACCGAGTAAGGCAATACCGCGGACAAATGTCCTCGGCCATCGTAAAAGTTGAAGCCGGAATCTCCCTGGGCCGCGTACTCAAGTACGTCGGCAAGGGTTTCATACCCTGCTGTTTTGATAGGCAATGACTGGTTAGTTTTTGTCGGAATCATACGCAGTTATCGAGACAGGTCAGTCTGCGCCGGATTCAATACTAAATATCTATTTAACACCGAGACAGCCCCTGTTTTAATTATTAGGCATTGGAATCAAATTCCAGTGCTCAGTTTTTCCCACCCAGATCCAATTCGGTTATTCTCGCAAAATTGACCCTTCAAGTCGTTAATTTAATGTAAATTCGAAAACTTTTCTTATA
>CALJWY010000026.1 GCA_937974465.1 uncultured Lysobacterales bacterium
ACAAATCAGTTTTCTTTCCAATCCATCTTATCGAAAACAACTTGAAACAACCGGTGCCGCGGTTGTCATAACGACTGCCGAAGATGCCGATAGCTGCCCGGTAAACACCCTGATAGCTGACGATCCTTATGTCAGTTATGCACAAATCGCCTGTCTTTTTGACCCGCGGCGGCCCCTTAATGCAGGCATTCATCCCTCAGCCAGCATTGACCCTTCAGCGACACTGGGTAAGGATGTTCATATTGGTGCAAATGCGGTCATAGGTCCGGGCAGCACTATTGGCGATGCATGTGTCATCGGACCCGGCAGCGTATTGCTTGCAGATTGCTCAGTGGGCTCGGCGAGTCGACTGGTGGCAAATGTCACAATTTGTGATGGTGTTGTCATTGGAGAACGCACTATCATCCATCCCGGCGCGATTATTGGGGCGGACGGATTTGGACTGGCGTTCGACCACGACCACTGGGTAAAAGTGCCACAGTTGGGCACCGTCAGGATTGGTAATGACTGCGAGGTAGGTGCAAACACTACAATTGATCGCGGTGCTGTAGGTGACACAGTGCTTGAAGACGATGTCAGAATAGATAATCAGGTCCAGATTGCCCACAATGTACATATCGGCGCCCACACGGCGATGGCTGGAATGGTTGGCATAGCCGGCAGTACGAGGATTGGTCAATATTGTATGTTCGCAGGTAGCTCCGGCGCCGTAGGACACATACAGATCGCTGATCGGACGACGGTACATTTCAGAAGCGTGGTAACCAGGTCAGTGACGCAAGCCGGAACTGTTTTAAGTTCTGCCTTGCCAGCACGGCCAGTGAATGAGTGGAAGCGTTCAGCCGCATATTTGGGCAAACTTGGACAACTGGCACAACGCATCAGAAATTTAGAAAAGATATCCCGAAAAATAAGCAGAGAAGACAAAACCAATGATTGAAACACCTATTGAAATCAATGATATAAAGAAAATTTTGCCCCATCGTTATCCATTTTTATTGATTGACAGGGTGCTCTCTTACACACTGGAACCTGAAATAACTTTAACTGCCATCAAGAATGTGACGGCGAACGAGCCATTTTTTCAGGGACATTTTCCCGGTGAGCCGGTCATGCCTGGAGTGTTGATACTGGAATCGCTAGCCCAGGCGTGCGGTGTACTTGCCCACGTGGCGCAGGCCACGAGCGTCGACGAGGGCGGAGTTTACTACCTGGTTAAAATTGATAATGCAAAATTTAACCGGAAAGTAATCCCGGGAGATCAATTGCTCATGGAGGTCAAGCAGACACGCGTGATGCGCGGCATGGGTAAATATGAAGCAAGGGTCACCATCAACGGCCAGCGTACTGCAAGCTGCGAAATATTATGCTCTGAAGGTTGAGGAACCTCTGATTTATTCACCAACATTAACTTGAAAGCGAAGAGTACGAATGATGATTCACCCAACAGCTCTGATAGACCCCAAGGCTGAACTCGCAGATGACGTGGAGGTTGGCGCATTTTCAATCATCGACGCGAAGGTACGGATTGATGCGGGCACCCGGATTGGACCGCACGCGGTTTTGACCGGCCGCACAACGATTGGAAAAAACAATCATATTTTTCAGTTCACATCGATCGGTGAACAGCCACAGGATAAGAAATATGCTGGTGAAGACACCGAGTTGATCATCGGCGATAACAATACCATTCGTGAGCTGTGCACCTTTAGCCGCGGGTCCATGCAAGGTGGCGGTGTCACCAGGATCGGCAGCAATAACTGGATCATGGCTTGCGTACACATTGCCCATGATTGCATCCTCGGCGACAACATCATCATGGCCAATAACGCATCCCTTGCAGGTCATGTGACGATTGGGGACCATGCCATATTGTCCGGATATTCACTGATTCACCAGTTCTGCAACGTGGGTGAGCACAGCTTTACCTCGTTTGCCAGCCATGTGAACCAGAGCATCCCGCCGTATGTCACCGTCTCCGGCGAAAAGGCCAGGGTCAAAGGGATCAACTCTGAAGGACTGAGACGCCGTGGGTTCACAGCCGAACAGATCAACCAGGTGAGAAGGGCATACAAGGCCCTTTACCGGGAGAGCCTGACCCTCGAAGATGCCACCGCACGCCTGGCTGAAATGGCGAAGGATTCTCCGGAAATACAACCGCTCGTAGATTTTCTCCAGCTTACTGAGCGCGGCATTATTCGATAATGATCATCGCGCTGGTAGCGGGCGAGGCTTCCGGCGATCAGCTGGGTGCTGCGCTGATCCGGGCAATCCACAGCAGTCATCCTGACATTCGGTTTGCCGGTATCGGTGGTCCTCTGATGAAGGCCGCCGGCATGGAAATATGGTGGGACTCTGAGCAGTTGTCCGTCATGGGGTTATTTGAGGTCGTCAACCATATTCCACGGCTGTTCGCATTACGGCGGCAACTGGTTGCACGACTCCTGGACCTAAATCCCGATGTTTTTATTGGTATTGATGCACCTGACTTTAATCTCGGTGTAGAGAAAAAACTCAAGGCCAGGTCAATTCCTGTGATCCATTATGTCAGCCCAACCGTGTGGGCCTGGAGAGCCGGCAGGGTCAAATCCATAGCCAGGTCAACCGACCGTGTATTGTGTCTATTCCCGTTTGAACCGGAATACTATCGACACCACGTTCCGGCAGATTACACCGGTCACCCGATGGCTGATCAAATTCCACTACAGGTCGGTCCGGGGTCAGCTCGGCAAACACTTGAAATTGGTGATGCAGAGATTTGCGTCGCCCTGTTACCGGGAAGCCGCCTGTCCGAAGTACAAAAACTCTCAACCCCTTTGCTTGATGCCGCCTCCATTCTTGTTGAGCGATACCCGGGGATCCGCTTTCTGATGCCGGCCGCAACGGAGATCATCAAAACTTATTTCAACACGGAGTTAACTAAATACCCCGCTGTAAATTGCCGGGTTTTAACTGGTCAAAGCAAGGCTGTCATGGCTGCCTCTGACGTTGTTATATGCGCATCAGGAACAGCCACCCTGGAAGTGATGCTGGTGAATCGACCCATGGTGGTTTGTTACCGGCTGGCAGGCTTAACCTACACAATGGCCAAGTGGTTAAAGCTGGTAAAAAGCCGCTTTTTCTCACTGCCCAACATCCTTGCCTCGGAGCCCCTGGTCCCGGAGTTGTTACAGCACGAAGTCAATGGCGAGAATATTGCTGATGAGGTCAGTCGCTGGCTGGACCAGCCTGAGCGATGTACTGACCTGCATGACCGGTTTGAAGAGCTTCACAAACAACTGAAAATCGATGCCGCCGCGACTGCCGCCAAGATCATTCTCCAACATATATCAGCCTTCGATGAACCCGGCTGACCCGGTCCTGGAGGCCGGCGTTGACGAGGCAGGACGCGGACCCCTTGCAGGTCCTGTCGTGGTTGCTGCGGTGATCCTTCCACAACGTTATACGCTGGATTGGCTGGATGATTCCAAGCGCCTGAGTGCCACGAAAAGAGAAAAGCTGGCACCGCAAATAGTGACCCAGGCAATTGCCTACAACATTCAATTTGTGGAGGTGGATGAAATTGACAGGGTCAATATTCTGCAAGCTACACTCAATGGTATGCAAAGGGCGGTGGAAAGTCTTGAGCCCACGCCCAAAAGAGCGTTAATTGATGGGAACCGTGCTCCGGAACTGAGCTGTGAAGTCGAAACAGTTATTGGTGGTGATGGATTGATCGCATCAATTTCAGCCGCTTCAATACTTGCCAAGGTCTACCGGGATCGCCTGATGTTAGAGATGCACAATCGTTACCCGGGTTATGGTTTTGACAGGCACAAAGGTTATCCGACCGCGCAGCACCTGGAAAAACTCAGCCTACTTGGGCCCTGCCCGATTCATCGCAGAACATTTGCGCCGGTACGCAGAGCTATTGTGAGTCGATAAATGACTCGATGCTTTCGCGTGTCACTGGTCCGAGAAAGGTCTTCGCCGGGTAGCCTTCAGGATTAATAATAATAGTGGTCGGTAAAACACGAGGCGCCCCAAAGGGCTCCGGGGGAGCATAAACATCCACCAGCAAGAGCGGGTAACTCACATCAAACTCTTCGAGAAATTCATCAAAACTTTCAATGTCTGTATCCTCGAATGCCAGGCCCAGCACGACAATGTCTTCCCGTGCATCATATAACTCGGACAGATCAGGAATCTCTTTTCTGCAAGGCGCACACCAGGTTGCCCAATAATTGATGACAACCCATTTTTGACGAAACTCACTCAGGCGGGTCTTTTCGCCATGCAAACGTTGCAACTCAAACTCAATCGGCGTGTCGCTTTCATAGGCTGCCTGACTGCCGGCGGCAAGGCAGAGACAAGCCATTAGCAACCATGAGGATTTTTTCGTTACTACTCCAGTCATCAGGATCCAGACTCCATGTACATTTCTTTCAGTGAGCGATGCATATTAGCCCCATCATGCGATATCGCACTGATGAACACGGCGTCCCATTCGCTCTGGCTGGGGATTTCAGGCCTCTCACCCAACGGCAGGTAATACTCTCCTGCGCGGTACAGATCCAACAGACTGAGGCTTTCGAGGTCGCGACATAATAGCCAGTTCCCGTTTTCATTTCGAGTGACAAATCCGGCTTCGAGCAATAAACCAAGTTGATTGGCCAATCCAATTTCAGTCGCACCGTCCAGTGATTCCAGTAACTCTACAGTCGACAGGGCGTCACCCCTGGTTTGTGCTTTCCAGAGATACCCAACCATTCGGAAAGCGAGCAGAAACTTCCACTTTCTTGGCCAGCCCCAGTCAACTTTTCTATCATTGAAGGTGGTCAAAGAGGCAGCCAGTGACGCGCCC
>CALJWY010000027.1 GCA_937974465.1 uncultured Lysobacterales bacterium
CGCGCGATCAGCAAATTACACCTTTTTGGCGCGATCAAACCATCCCAAAAAGGTGCAATAAAACCGTCTAAAAACAGCTTGCTGGGAAGCCTGTGGCCAGCCATTGAGGCACAGCAGACCGCCCTCATTCAACAGGCCGCAGAGACCCTGTTGTCAGACGAGGCGGCGCCCGGCGAATCAACAGCTCCGGAACCGGTGTTGGCGCCCCTGCCTCAGGTCTACCGCCGGCTGGATCCTGCCTGGTGCTTGCCGGAGCCACCCGGGTCGGTGCAACTGCCAGACACCCCGGCAGACCAGGCACATGATTACATCGAATTCAGTTGGGCGGGTGAAGACGCACGGCTGGCGGGTAACCTCGTGCACCGTTTATTACAAACCATTGGAGAGCAAGGCCTGGATAAATGGGCCAGCCACGGCCTTTTACCCCGACACTTCAGTTGGTGCTATCAATACCTGGCCAGCGAGGGTGTGAAGGAGGCGAAGGCCGAGGCCATTGTTTTGCATGCTTCGCGCGCCATCGAAAACTGCCTGGCCTCCGATCAGGGTCGGTGGATACTGGACCGGCATGAAGACGCCCACTGCGAATATAAGATAACCGCTGTTGTAGACAAGCAGTTAAGAAACCTTGTTTTAGACCGCACCTTCGTCGACATGGGCACACGCTGGATCATTGATTACAAAACATCCAGCCATACCGGTGGCGACCTGCTCGGGTTTTTGGACAATGAGGCCAGTCGGTATCGTGAGCAGTTGCTTCGCTATAAGGCAGCGATGGCCATGAATGAATCCCGGCCCATCAAGACAGCTCTCTACTTTCCCTTGCTTGATCGTCTCAAGGAGATTGATTAGCCCAGCCTCGATCAATGCTCATGTTTTTCGTGTTTGTGTTCGTTGCTGTGAACCGGTATGACGCGAGTTTCACCGGGCCGGGTGAACAGGTCATGCTTACGAAACTCGACCGGGCGCAGGGCCGGGTCCGTCGGTATCGATTTCGGCACATGCACCCCCACGCTGGCGTCCGGCTTCAGGCGACTCATAAGAACTTTCGGGCCAAACGTTGAATTAAAAAACCAGTATGGCGGAAAGGCCATATGCAGATGGGTTTTATCCCAATAGGCAGCGTCGCGTGCAAAATGTACGTCATTGGGATCCGCATCACCCAGGTGCAACACGGTGGTGGTTTTGTCCAGGGTTACTCGCCAGGATATGTTTTCAACATCAAGACGGCCCGTTGGCCAACCCGAATGCGGGATGCGCACTGCCTCGATCAATAGCCCGTCCATCTCATGTGTCACGGGCGGGTCCTTATAGGCCAACTCGACCGCGGTAACCCGCGCAAACAAGGCTTCGTCCTGACTATCTGCCACAGCCCGCAAGCCGGCAACGGCCTGCCCTGGTGCATAAAGGCGAACATCCGGTTGCTGTTTCAACAAACGCAGCATATCTTCGGGGGAAAAGTGATCGCCATGAAAGTGACTGATAAAAACCGCATCAATACCATCAAATGGTGCTCGGCCGGCAAACAGCGCCTCCTTCATCGGCTCGGGCAGTAACAGGTACTGACGGTAACCATTGCGGAACAACGGATCAAAAACCACCTTTGTTTCACCTTGCACGACCATCACGCCCTCATTGGCAAGATACATGGCCATCGCCGTATCTGAAACAGCGTCATCGGCCTGCAAATGGCCTGCGACCCAAACAAGGATGATGGAGACAGCCGTTAGAATCGTATTTTTACGCATAAAATAAGCCTGGAAAGCTGAGGTGTTTGTAGTTCAATATTCGGTATATTTTCTGGAACTGCCCCGCACCATATCTACCGGATACTTGGCCGCGTTAGACTCGATTTTTCTGTGGCTGGCACTGATCAAGTCAATCCCAAGCTGGTCAGCAATCCTGACCAGGTAAACAAAAATGTCTGCCAGCTCTTCTTCAACTGCTTTCAGCTTTTCTGCTGGTAGTGCGAAGCTCTCGCTTTGCTTTATCCATTGGAAATGCTCCACCAACTCTCCAGCCTCTACGATCAAAGCCATGGAGAGGTTCTTGGGGGAGTGAAACTGGTCCCAGTCACGCTCTTTGGCGAAGTTGCTGATGCGAATTCTTAGTTCTTCCAACTGGCTCACTGGCGGTCCTTTTATTTATCAGCTTTGCTGGTGGGTTAAAGCTTTGGCTACTTTAGGGCTCTTGGGCGTAAGTGTATAGGCTTAAAAGGCAGCATTTTACAGAGCCTGTCCTATACTCTCAGCTAATAGCTTAGCAAATGGTCCGGCTAGAAGAAGAAACCTTGAAATGGGCCATAAACCATTTACCAGGGAGAAAACCATTGAAAAATATTGATCGTTTGTTTGTCTTGACGGGCCTGTTATTCCTGCTGATTGGCATGACCCTCGGCTTGAAAATGTCCATGACCCGGGATTTCGCAATGCATGGTCTGCATGCCCACTTGAACCTGCTGGGTTTCGTGGTGATGACATTGTTTGGCCTGTGTTACCGCGCCTGGCCGAAAATGCAGGAAGGCTCACTGGCCAAGCTTCATTACCTGGTCCACACCATAACCGTGGCCGGAGCGCTGACCTTGCTTTATTTCGTGCTTACAGACATGGAGCTTGCGCCCAGGATCGGGCCGGTGATGGATATGTTGCTGGTTGGAACTGTAGCAAGCGTAGTGCTCTTTGCTTACCTGTTTTTTACCCGCACCAAGGACTAGCTCAACTCGGCAGGCCAATCGCCGCGAGGCAGGGCTTGAGAATAGCCTTTCACCAGCGGCGCGCGGCATTGGCCAACTCCTGAGGCAGGGGAAGTGACTCAACCCCCTGTTGGTGTCGGCGCTTATGTTTGACCGGCACTAGTTATTTTTGATCTTTATAATGCTGCCAAATTCATAATCTTCTGTTTCTTCCAATTGATAGGCGAAAATAGCCTGCCCATCAAAGGCCCATGCAGGCTGGGCATGTGACCAGGGGCCATGACTGACCTGTCTCAGGTCTCCACCATCCGTGTTCATTAACCACACTTGCCCGCTGCGCGCCGGCCCACTGCGGTTAGAGGCAAAGGCTATGCGGTTACCATCTGGCGACCATACCGGCCAACCGTCAAAAGCCGCGTTATTTGTCAGGTTGATTTCATCGTTACCGTCGATATCGGAGATAAAAATCTCAGAGTTTTTCTCGATTGCTGCAAGCTCCCAATTCAATCCAGCTGCCCGGATAACTTTTCGGTAGAGCACTTTGCTTCCATCGGGTGACAGGCTTCCATAGGTACAAACCGCCTTGCAGTGGGTATGCTGGCGTACATCACTGCCATCGATATTCATGCTGAATATTTCATGCCACCTGTTGCTCCATGTGGCCTCGGGATCAGGGGTGGTGCGGTCAGAGTTGAAGACAATGCGTTTGCCGTCAGCGCTCCAGTGCGGGTGACCATCATAGCCCGGGCCGTGCGTCAGACGGGTTTGCTCGCCGCCACTCACATTCATGACAAACACGTCGTTATTGTCTGTATTCACATAGGCGGCAAATACAATGTGCTGACCGTCCGGCGAAAACATCGGGGTTTCCGCACCGCCAGCGATGTCGGTCAGCTGATTTATCTGGCCGTCATCGAGGTGGAGAAGAAATACCTGGTTGATGCCTTTGCGGTTTGACTGAAAAACCACCGTTTTACCATCGGGTGAGGGCGCTGGATACATATCCCGCGTATTGATCAGGCGCTCACTGTCAGCAATACATAGGGACGTGGCGAACACCAGGAGCGCCGCGCAGGTCATTACAGGAGATATTGTTTTCATCGGTTTATCCGGCAGCAACAGTTGTATCCAGCATAGCCAAAGACCTGCCGATAGAAAACCAGCACTCGCTGGCAGGTTTCCGGGATCAGGTAAAGCGACATCTGCAGGCCGATTCAGGTCACTGGGTAGACCGGCAATGAAGCTGCCAGGGCAACATGATTACAAATCAGTCTGTGCACTTATCTTCACAGGCAGCGATAATGTTAAACCATGAAAAACCCAGAATTGATCGTTATAGGTGCCGGTGCAGCAGGGCTGATGTGCGCAATCACCGCCGCGGCACGTGGTCGCAAGGTGCTGGTACTGGAGCGCGCAAACAAGGTCGGTAAAAAAATTCTCATGTCCGGTGGCGGCCGCTGTAACTTTACCAATCTGCATATCACACCCGATCGCTTTATTTCCGCCAACCCACATTTTTGTAAATCAGCCCTGAGCCGTTTCACCCAATGGGATTTTATTGATCGAGTGGAAAAACACGGCGTTGAATATTTTGAGAAGGAGACGGTCAACGGGCTAAGTGGACAGTTGTTCTGTCGTGAGTCATCAAAATTGATCGTAGCCATGTTGATGGATGAATGCCTCAAGGCGGGCGTGGAAATCCGCTTGAATTGCGAAATTGTCAACCTTGTTCATCGAGAGGGTTGCTGGTCCATTGGTGCAGGCGGGGAAACTTCGACGCAGCCAGGCAGGGCAACCGGTGATGGCTTTCGCCTGACAACCAACCAGGGCGTTTTTACATCTGCGGCACTGGTGGTTGCTGCCGGAGGGCTTTCGGTACCCAGCCTTGGCGGCTCGGCTATCGGTTACGAGTTGGCAGAGCGTTTTGGTCTGCGTACCCTGCCAACCCGGGCGGGCCTGGTGCCATTTACCCTGACTGATACCATGAAGGATGTTTGCGGCCGCTTGTCGGGTATTTCAACCGAGGTTCAATTAGCCACCAGTAGCCAGGGGTTTCGGGAGGATCTGCTCTTCACTCACCGGGGGTTGAGTGGCCCTGCGGCTTTGCAGTTATCCAGCTACTGGTCGCCCGGAGAACACATTCACGCCAACCTCCTTCCCGATCAACAGGTGCCCGAGTTGTTGCTGGAGTGGAAACAGCAAAACCCGAAAACGCTTTTGCGCACGCAGCTGGATAGGCTTTTGCCCCGCAAACTGGTGCGTGAGCTGGAGAATTTGTACTGGCCGGACCTGGCTGAAACATCCCTGGCCGAGTGGCCCAATGCGCGGCTGGAGAGCGCTTCACGACAGCTTCAAGCCTGGCCGATCAAACCCGCCGGCACAGAGGGCTATCGCACTGCAGAGGTCACGCTGGGAGGAATTGATACTCGCGAACTGTCTTCAAAGACCATGGAATCTGCAATTTCCGGCCTGTTTTTTATCGGTGAAATCCTCGATGTTACCGGTCACCTGGGGGGTTTTAACTTCCAGTGGGCGTGGTCATCAGGGTTCGTAGCAGGGCAATCGGTTTAACAGCCATGGCCATTAATTGATTGACAAGAGACAGAAGTGAATTTTTAATACAGAGAAATCATTGTTGGCCACAGGCAGGAGAAGACGCAGGTGGGTGAGAAAAGCAAGGTGCAAATCGAAGATGACGAGTTGGATTCGGTTGATGATTTTGACGATGAAATGAGTCTGGATAGCCTCTCCGATGACCCGGTTGAATCAGTGGAAAAAGAAACCCCATATGACCAGAACCGCGTCAATGCCAGGCATGAAATCGAAAGAAGAAATGAGTTGAAAGCACTCAAATCCGAGCTTGATGAGTGGGACGATCTTCTCGACGATGACGATTTTTTGACCTCATAACACTTATAGCGGTATATAGATCACCGTATTAGAAATCAGGATCATGATAAAAATCAGGCCTGTGGTCATCGGCCCCAGGTAAATTCTGCCTGTCATGCGGAAAAAATACCGATTGAAATAAGGCAACACGAACATCATCGGCACCACGGCGAATAACAAGTTCACATACAGCCAGCCATCCGTCCAATAGACCATTCCGGTGACTGCAAAGGTCAGGTACTGGACGAATACGATGAGCATCAGGCCAAGTGAATTGGCAAAGCCACCCACCAGCATGCTCTTCCACTCCGGTTCGCCCTCAAACCGCATCGCAGCATTGATTCGCAATGAATTGGACAACAGGAATATAAAGAAGAACGGCACGTACATGGCCAGCAGAATGAGCAACGGTGGCTGGAAGGTACGCACCCCCATGAACAGGAAGCGGTAATCCACGTGCAGGAAATAATAAACCACGAACAGAACCAGGAAATAGAACACGAACAGGGCCAACGAGAGAAGAAAAGTTCGCCAGAGCTCGATGCGACTTGTTGCTGTGCCCCACATTGCCGGCGTGACCCCGTTCTTCTTGCCAAAAAACCGGTAACTGAGCCAGAACATGAGGTAGCCAACGCTGCCGTTTAACACCGCCCACAGCATCACGGCATTGTTCATGCGTTGCGGGAAAAACCAGGTTTGCTGCCGGGTAGATGCGGCGACGAACAGCTTCTGCGACAACTCGGCCATCGGAATATAGGTAAAGCAGGCAATAAGAGCACCCACCACAAACATTCCCCAGAAAAGCAGTTTGCCCTTACCCTTGGGCTTGGACAAGGCCGGTGGCAGGGCGTGAACCAATGGCTTGAAATATGGAATTTCCAACAACAACCTACCCATTGGAATCACCGCAACCAGTGCTGCAATCAACGAAATGAGTCCCAGCAGTTCTTTCCAGTACCAGACCTGGTCATCACTCGTGATATCAGTTTCGAGATCAAAAACTTCTTCGAAAAACTCGATCTGATTGGCCGTTGCTTCGATAATATAAGGTTGAAAAGGGTGCAGAATCCGTTCGTTGTGCACGACCCTCAGGGTTCTGTCGTCCTTGCTGCCGTAATAGCGGCCCAGTTCAACTTCATTGATCTGATCGTCCGCATCAGCCAGGCCGGAATTAACCGCCCTCAATGCTTCCGGCGCAGTTCGCATATCGCCATTTTTAAGCTCATTACGATAGGCGCCCTCATCGTAAAAGGCATAACTGACACCCACGTTGGAGCGGACGTCATTCAGCACATCATCTCTCAAAGTAAGCACATAACCGGACACAAAAACTGAATGCAGTTTGCTGGCCTGGCCGGTCTCAATCGCCTCCCTGCCGAAATAGTTAGCTCCACGGATTGCAGCGTTACCACCCGCCGAGTGACCTGTGGCTGCAATTCGACTCTTGTCGATGTAGTTCAGGTTGGGGGTGCCCGCAGCATAATCGACCACGGCAAACATTCCATAGCCCTCGGTGGTGGCTGCCCTGCGGCTCATCGAGGCACTCGAAAACCCCTGTGCATACGGGTCAATCAGGATGGCTACAATCCCTCGGCGCGAAAGCTCAATGGCGACATTGGCCAGGGCTTCCTTGGAGCGCTGGAAGCCCGGTATCACAACCACAAGCGGGGCCGGTTTTTCAGCGGTTACCGAGCGGGGTTTATACAAATCTGCAACCACCCACTGACCATTGTGAGTGGGGATTTTAATATCCTGTACATGCACCCGTCCCCAGGATGTCTGAATCATCGAGGCGATCAAGCTTGCAAAACAAACAACCAGTAAAGATAACAATAACAGACGCTTGCTTGATTTAATCTGATTTTCAGCCAAGTTCATTTCTACGGGTTAATTCCTGTGCTTGTTCTTGTGTTTGGAAAACTCTAGGGGGGTTGGGTTGCAAGCGCAAATTACATTATTGCGCATTCAAAAGGATAACGCATGGGAGACAGGTTAAATTTCCAGGCGAATATCCACCATCAGCTCGTTGGCCATTTCTTCGAGTTCGTGTACCAACACATCGATGTCCGCACTCAAGGGTACAACCAGTTGCGCACTGGCTTTGAAGAGGTTGCCGCCACCCATGGATGCGCTTTCTACAAAGGTTTCGAGTTTCTTTACGTTAACATCGTGATTGGTCAGAATGCTGGTGATGTCATGCACGATGCCTCTACGGTTATTGCCCACCAGGTTCAATAGGTATTCTCGTGTTTCTTTGGTCGCGGGTGGTTCTTCACTGACATGCGCAATGACTCGAATGCCGCTAGCCTCGAGGGCCTCCAGTTGTTGCACACAGGCAATGGCTTTCTCGCTGGGTACGGATGCCAGCAAAATTCCGGCAAATTTGCCGACGAGGGAGCTCATGCTGCTCTCTGACCAACTTCCATCGTGTTGATAAAGGACTTCGGAAACCGTCTTGATGATGCCGGGTTGGTCATCGGCAATGATGGTTAAAACAATAGGCGTTTTCATAAGCTTTCAGTTCGGTTTGGTCGCCAGCAGAAAGTAATATGATATCGGAAAGTGCGCTGGCCCGACTCTTTTTTGTTTCCTTGTGAGCGCTGCCGGCTTAAGACTCAAACACAATTCCATCGACATCATTTGAAATTAATGTGCCCGCTTCGCCGTCCATGATTTTTTTCAGCTCAGAAAGCCGGCCGATGGCACTGTTGTTGCCGGTTTCGCGCACAAACTTGCAGGCTCCGTGTACTTTTGGACCCATGCTGCCACTGGCAAAACTCATACTTTCGAGCACATCCGGGTGTGCCGCCTTGATGGCTTTTTGCTTGTCCGTACCAAAATCGGTATAAACATTGGAAACGTCTGACAACATGATAAACATACCCGCTCCAAGATCACAGGCCAGCAGACCGGAGGCCAGGTCCTTATCGATCACGGCCTCAACACCAAATAGCTTGCTGTGCTCATCATAGGCAACCGGTATACCGCCGCCACCGGCACAGATAACCGTAATACCACTGTCCACCAGCATACGAATCACATTCTTTTCAATAATACGCTGTGGTATGGGCGAAGGAACAACTCGCCGAAAATACTGTCCATCGGCCGCCATGGTCCAGTTTTTTTCTTTTTGTAATCTCAGTGCTTCGGCCTCATCGTAAATTGGTCCCACATGCTTGGTCGGGTGCTGGAATGCAGGGT
>CALJWY010000028.1 GCA_937974465.1 uncultured Lysobacterales bacterium
CCTGGGGCACTTTGAATTACGTGCCGGCTACAAGTGGAAACAACAGGTGTTCAGTATCATGTCGCGCAATAATCTCGAATCGGGGTTTGACCGCGGGGCCGTTGAGTTGGGCTGGAGCTTTCCGCTCTGGAGTTACCCGTACCTGAAAGGTTACATCCAGTACTTTCATGGCTATGGAGAAAGTCTGATCGACTACAACCAGCGCGTCAACAGGATTGGCATTGGTATCTCGTTAACCGACTGGCTGTGATGCCTGCGTCGTCGTAATACCTGTATCATGAGAAGCGGCCGGAACGGGAGGCCTGGGATAGAAACTGATCAATCGGTCTTCTTGCGCACCCGGATCAGACTGGCATTTTCCGGATTCTTGCCCCGCCTGTCTTTGTAAAAATTCCTGATAATTTCGAAGTCCGCCTCGATATCATCACTGGCGTAAAACATGCCATCTACACCCACCTCCTTCTTTCCGAAATCCAGGTAGCCGATAAGGATAGGAACATTCGCCGCGCGGGCGATGGAATGGAAGCCGGTCTTCCAGTGGTCGGTTTTGCTGCGGGTGCCCTCGGGAGCCAATGCCAGCACCAGCCGGTCCGCACGTTCAAACCGGTCGGCCATTTGTTGCATATAATTTTGGTCACCGCGTTTACGATGGACGGGTATGCCGCCCATATAACGGAAAAGCCATCCATAGGGCCAGCGAAACAGTGTGTGTTTGCCCATCCAATGTGGCTGCAAATTGATGGCCTTGCCAAAGAGAATTCCCAATGGAAAATCCCAGTTGCTGGTATGTGGTGCGGCAATCACTATGTACTTTTGCAGGTCCGGAAGGTTTGCCGTCACTTTCCAGCCAAGCATTTTGAGTATCAAACCGGAGAGATATGAAAGCACAATTATCGCCGCAGGGCTTTGAATATGAGCCAGCCACCGGTTACCAGTAAGACCACGCCGGGGGTGGAATAACCCCAAAGGAACCAGGGCCCGGTTTCCATGGCGGTCAGGATCGCGCCGGGAACACTCAATGACCCACCGGCCAGCACCTGTAGCACCTTGTTGCGGGACACGCGTTGCTCATGGCGGGATTTCGCGGCGTCCTCCGAGGTGGTGCGGGTCAGCAGTTGTCCTGCATTGGCCTTTACCAGGAAGTCGTGCACAAGTCCCGGAATCTCCGGCGCCTGCGCCAACCAGCCCGGCAGGCGCTCAAGTAGTTCATGTGACACATTTTCAAGCCCGTGTTTTTCCCTGAGTATGGTTTCAAGCTCAGGTTTTGCGACACCCCATATATCCAGCTCAGGATCAAGCTGGCGTGCCAGGCCTTCAACGTTCAACAGGGTTTTTTGCAGCATTAATAACTGTGGTTGCAACGTCAGCTGGAAACGATGTGCGACCTGGAACAGGTCGAATAACACTTTCCCGAATGACACTTCGTTCAGTGGCCGGGTGAAGTTTGGCTCACCCACTGAACGTGTTGCGGCCTCGAGTTCTTCAAGACGCGTGGTTTCGGGTACCCAGCCTGCTTCAATATGCAGGGCGGCCACCCGCCGGTAATCCTGGTTGAACAGGGCTTTGAAATTTTCCGCGATGTAATAGAGGTCCTGCGTCGAGAGACTGGCGACGATACCAAAATCCATGGCGATATAGGTTGGGTCGTCCGGATCGGTGGCATCCACCAGGATGTTGCCCGGATGTAAATCAGCATGGAACAGGTTGTCGCGGAATACCTGGGTATAAAATACCCGTACGCCACGGCGTGCCAGCTTCTTCAGATTAACGCCATGTTTTTTCAGGTTGTCTATGTCGCCCACCGGCAGCCCGGAAACGCGCTCCATAACCATCACCCTGCGCGTAGACCATTGCCAGTAGACCTCGGGAATATACAGGTCCTTGGAATCCTTGAAGTTGCGCCTCAAAATGGAGGCATTGGAGGCCTCGCGTTGCATATCCAGTTCGTCGAAAACAAATGTTTCAAATTCACGAACTACCTTCAGTGGCTGTACATTGGCGCCATTGTGCATGAATTTTTCTGCCAGCCGGGCAATGGCTGATAACAGGTCAATATCCTTGCGCAGTTGCTTGCCAATTCCCGGACGCACCACTTTGACGACGGCCTCACGGCCATCATGCAGGGTTGCGGGGTGCACCTGGGCAATCGAGGCCGAGGCCAGGGGGTTGGTGTCGAACGATGCAAAAATCTCGCTGACCGGCTCACCGAGAGCCTCTTCGATAATCTGGCGCGCTTCTTCTCCGGGGAACGGCGGCACCTGGTCCTGTAACAGGGCCAGTTCCTCGGCAATGTCATACGGCAGAAGATCCCTGCGGGTGGACAGGATCTGTCCAAATTTGACGTAGACAGGCCCCAGGTCCTGCAATGCCAGCCGTAAACGTTCACCGCGTGGCAGGCCGGATACGTCCTTGCCACGGGGCATGAATACGCGCACCCAGCGGATTGGGCCGGGCAGGCGGTTGATGTTGAATAACTCGTCGAGCCGGTATCGCTTGAGGATGACACCAATGTGCCAGATACGCAGGAACTGGCGCAGGCTGTGTCTCATGTCTGGCGGTCTTTTAAAAATTCAGAAAATATCTTACCGGCATTCCTGGCAGTCTCGCGCGCGCTTTCCACGCCCTGGCGGATACCCTGTGCAGCCTGTTGCCCTGCCACGTCGCCCAGCATACCGGCGAGCGGGCCTTCC
>CALJWY010000029.1 GCA_937974465.1 uncultured Lysobacterales bacterium
TCAACCACACCCTCGGTTACCCCAATCTCGGCCATGGCCAGGAATTCCGAGTTTGAAAACACACTTTGTGTTTTGTCTTTTTTGAGCACCCGGGTAATTATCTGGCTTATCCACACCAGTGGATAAAGCACAAGGATAATGACCCTGAGTGTTGCCACCGTAAATGGCACCAGTTTTTGCCAATGGTTGGCGCCCAAAGTTTTAGGGATGATCTCAGACAGGATCAAAATGCCCAAAACCATGATCGTGGGAACAATCACACTGGTTATCAGCGGGTTGGCATCGGCCCAGATCATGGCCGATTGTTCACCCACGCCGATTGCGCCCACCGTGTGGGCAATGGTGTTGAGGGTGAGAATTGCCGCCAGCGGCCGATCGATATTCGATTTAAAGGCCTCAAGCTGCCTGCCGACGCGTCCGCCCTCCTGCAGCTTTAGCTGTGCATAGGAGGGTGTGATGCTGAGTAATACCGCTTCCAGCAGTGAGCACAGAAACGAGACCACTACGGCCACTAAAAAAAAGGTGATCAGTAGTTCGTACATGGAAATTTATTGTCTCGCGGCAATCATGTGAAATTGGTTATCTCGATCAACGGCCATTTATTACAGGCCTTTCTAGTCCTCAACGTCCTGGTGTGTATACCTTTTGCGCAGCCCCTTGCTCCTGAATACCAGGCTGGATAGTGCTGTAAACGCTGCAACTGCACCAAGAATGACCGCCATTCGAACCCACGGCATCCCGTATTCGAGGCGTACTTCCGCCACCGCTACCAGGGTTCTTATCCATTCGATGGCGCCGAGCACCAGCGCCAACTGGATAAGCCAGGCCACCCATTTCTCGCGTACGATCAGAAAGGCCATTAATACCACTGGCAGTGCCGCGAGCATGGTTTGTCCGGCGCGCATAAAGTGTGCCGACAGCAACAACAAGCTGATAATGACGGGTAATAGCCTCAAAAAATTCATGTCTTCACTCCTGTTGGTGTTGTTCTTCTATGGCTATTTTACGGCTTTCTGCCGGCCCAGTCTGGATTCTTTTAAATGCCGATAAATACTTCCGGTCTCAGTCAGGGTGCTTTGGTAAAGAACCACACTGGACACCTTGACGGTGATGTCAGTTTGCTGATCAATGGCTGGATAGCTGTTTTTTCCCCTGCGAATTCTTCCCAGTGTAATGTGTGGCCTGAATTCTTTCGCCTCAATTTCGACCCTGCTCACGTTGATCAGGTCACGTGTTACCTGCAGCAGTTGTTGCAATGGCTCCGTAACTGGACCGGTCAATGCCACGAGCCTGGAGTTCGGATCCGGGAATCGTTCAAATGCCGTAAAACGCAATTGAAACGGCAATTGCAACTGGTAGGTTTGATCAAATAAATTTATCAGGCGGATAATTTCAGAACCTGGCCTCAGACCAGGAAAAGCCAGGGTCAAGTGTCGGTTCTGCCGGGGAACCCAGCGAATATCTCTCGTGGATTTGCCAATTGGCCTGATGAGGCCATCGATTATTTTGTGGGCATTGCCCGCAATGGGTATGCCGATAAAAATTCTTTCCATGCGGTCTCAGGCCATACTGGGTAACCCCAAATAAGTCTACAACATCAAGCCAATTTTTATTGGTCAGATAGTTGATCTGGATCAATGAACAAAAGGCTTAAGAGAGTAATCTGGTGTTGGGAAATTGGGCATGCTTCAAAGGCTCTGGAAGGTTTTTGGCGAAACCGGGATTATCACCAGGCGTTTGAACTGGCCCATGGGGAAATTTATGGGGAATCAAAGTAATCAATTCATCACGGGGGATCCTGCATTTGCAGTGAACCAGAGCGGCGTAATTGTGCTCTGGAACGAGGCTGCGGAAGAGTGTTTCGGGATTTCATGCGACGAGGCGTTGGGTCAGAAGTGCTGGGAATTAATGTCCGGAGAGGACAGTTTCGGGAATCGCTACTGCTGCGAACATTGCCCTATCAGGGAAATGGGCTTCCTGCATGAACCTGTTCACCATTTCAAGCCCACGTTCAAAACTGCGGATAACAAAAGCAAGCAATTCGATGTCAGTTGCCTGACCATTTATGATGATTCTGATACTGAGTTGTTGATGCACATTTGCCATGAGGATTCTTCCGAGGATGCGACAGAAACCGCCATACCCCATGAAGTTGAATCCCAACCCCTGAGCGAGTTATCACACAGGGAGCTCGAAATACTCCGCTTATTGGCAGACAAGGTTAAAACCCGTGATATTGCAGATACCCTGTCGATCAGCATAAGAACGGTCCGTACCCACATCCAGCACCTGATGTACAAGCTGCGGGTGCACAAACGCAAGGAAGCCATTGCTGCAGGTAAGCGCCTTAAACTGATTTGACCTTAAGCGCTTCGTTCGGATCAGGCGTCCATGACCAGCACGCCCGCCCCTTTAATTGCATCCATTTTTAGCGCGATCAGCGCTTCGTTAGCCTCGCTTAATGCAAAAACCCGGGTATGGGTCTGTATTTTTGCCTTTACCGCCTCAGCAATGAATTCGCGGCCATCTGCCCTCGTGTTGTTGGCAACTGTGCGAATGACCCTCTCCCAGTAGAGATCCCGGTAGTCGATCTCCGGCACCGGGCTCATGTGAATCCCGCCGAGAACAAGACGGCCATCCCGGTCCAATGCCTTAAGTGCGGCCGGTACAATCTCACCGGCAGGCGCAAAAATGATGGCGGCATCCAGTTTCACCGGTGGTGTTTCATCGGCTCCACCGACCCATACCGCGCCAAGCTCCTCCGCCAGCTTCTGGTGACGCTTATGATCACGGGTGCAAACATAGACATCTGCACCCCTGTGCCTGGCGATTTGAATGGCAATGTGGCCTGCCGCACCAAACCCATACAAACCCAGTTTTGCGCCCGCCCAGCTGCGCATTTCGCACTGCCGCAAGCAGCGGTAACCGATGATGCCTGCGCACAGTAACGGCGCCGCCTCGATATCTGTCAGGGCAGCTGGAATTTCATAGACAAAATCAGCAGATGCGGTGACATATTCCGCAAAACCACCATTTCTGGTCCAGCCCGTGAACCCGGGGCTCCGGCACAGGTTTTCCCGGTCCGATTCGCAGAACCGGCAACACCCACAGGTTTTATTTAACCATGGAACACCAACTCGCTGGCCGGCTTGCAATTTTGCACCCGCTGGCGCCGCTTCGATCGTGCCCACAACCTGGTGCCCGGGGATAAGCGGAAACGCGTACCCTGCTGGATCAAGCTCGCCCTCCACCACGTGCAAGTCGGTTCGGCAGATTCCACATGCATGCACCTTGATGAGCACATCATCGGCCGTCGCGAGCGGTTTATCCAAATCAGTTAAAACAAGGGGCTTCTCTGTCACTGGCTGGCATTTATAAAGTACTTGCGCCTGCATGTGTGCTTGATCCTGTATGACCGGTTTTTACTGCAATGCGAATGAGCGTGCCAGTTGCGCTTCTATCTTGTCCGCAGCCTGTCCCACAACTCCCTTGGGAATTTCCTTGATGACTGTCTTGGCGAGTGCCCCGTTGAGTGTCCTGCGTATCACACCCATTACCGCGGGTGCCGCCAGGATGACGAGTTGCGAAAAGTCGCCCCGCTTGTGGGCAGCTTGCAACCGAACCACGATCTCCTTTACAAAGCGACGCCGTTCTTCTTCCCTGACACCCGTGTCCGGCTCCATGCTGTGCCGGGCCGAACCGATGCGGTCATGCACTCTCCCCGGTGCATCGGAAGCCAGGTCCCGCTTGTGGGCTGCACCTTCCTCGTGAGTTAGTGTTCCCACCAGCGCAAGACTTCCGGGAATCCGCTCCGCTGAGTATATTTTTGCTTCGGCCTGGTTGGCAACCAATATCCAGATCATTTTCATAGCTTGATACTCCTTGCTTGAGTGCCTGTATCAATACTTTGATCTGTTTTTCCTCATCTAGTTCTATTGCATACCTCGGAAGGAGCACAAAACCATAAGGGTTGAAAGCAGATTTCCGGCATGGCGCAGATGGAAACAGGAACAAAAGTGCCCGCCACTCATTGTTATTGAGCGGCGGGTCTTCAGCCTGTCCTTACATCTTACAGTTTGGGAATTTGTGAAGCTAAATGATCTAATTGACCCGACCGCTGGACCACGGCACGTTGCCCACGGGCTCTGCCCTGGTTGAAGATCGCCAGCAAGGCACCGCAAACCATCAGGCCGGATGCGATATAAAAGGCTATATCTTCTTTACCCGTCAAGTCCTTAACCATACCTGCGATGCGTGGAAGAATAAGTCCGCCCACACCCCACGCAGTAAACATCACACCGTAATTAAGACCGAATGACTTCATGCCAAACTGATCCTTGGTAGCCGATGGAAACAGTGTCAGGTTGGCGCCGTAACATGCTCCGATGATCATCAATGCAACCAACAAAATTACAGCGCTATCGGCAAAGTAAATCGGAATCAATACCACCATGCTTTGAATCATAAAGGCGACAAACAGGGTCCACTGGCGCCCGATTCTGTCAGAGATGACTCCGGCCAGGATCCGTCCCCCCGCGTTGCCAACCGACAAAACCACCACTGCGTAAAAGGCCGCTGTTCCAAGTGATGCCTTGGCCATGCTTGCAGCCGAACCAATCACCATCAAACCAGCCGCTGCGCCAAAAACATACATGGTCCAGAACATCCAGAAATTGGTGGTACGGATCATTTCTTTCCAGTTCATCTCCACGGGCGGCTTGGCTGCGGCAACGTCGGTAGGCCGCAAATGCGCCTTGGCATCAATCGGCTTGTAATCAGCAGGCGGATTCCGCAGCAGCTGCGAAAGACCAACCACGATGACAAAAAACGCGACGCCAAAAATCATCATGGTCTTGGAAACACCAAAGGCATTCAGCAGCGCTTGTGCGAGAGGTGCGATATACACGGAGGCCAGCCCAAAACCTGCCACCACCAGGCCGGCAATCAAGCCGGTTTGAGAGGCTGGAAACCACTTGACGGCAGCCGGTGTGGCCGCTGCATAACCAAAACCGATTCCGATACCACCACAAATGCCAAAACCGACCACAAATCCGAGATAACTTGATCCCGCCAATCCTGCAATTACGCACCCAATTCCAATCATCGCACCCCCAATAGTGGCAACCCAGCGAGGTCCAATTTTGTCCTGCAGGCGGCCTGCCGGGATCATGGAAATAGCAAAGATGAAGCATGCCAGGGCGTAAGGATCGGATTTTTGTGCGGCGGTCCATCCCCAGTCCACTGGAATGGCTGCCTTGATGACGGACCAGGTGTATAAAACCCCAAGGGCGAGGTTGATGCCGGTACCCGCAAATGTGACTCGCCAACCTTTATTGACTGACTCTGTTTGTTCCATTCGTACGGTCTCCTTTCATGTATGTCGCGGCTTGCAGCCGCTAAACATTTAGAAGGCCCATTTGGCTCCGGAGATCAGCATGGATTTACGGAAACCCATGAGCAAAATTAATTTCTAACGACTGTTAGATTTTCCAGGCGTGCTCCCCATACTAGTGAAGATTGAACCAACTGATATAGCATTGTTTTTATTAAATAAAAAAAAGCTATACCAAGTATTTCAATGTCGATAATTTTACCATTAATCGGCAAATCAAACCCTCGTTACAACACCCTTTCATACCCTTAGTTGATGCAGATCAATTTGAATGGTTTTGCCCTTGAATTTGGCACTAAGTTGGTGCATTTGGTGATAAAATCTAGCCACCGCCTTATCAGGAGAAACAACCTGTTCTTAAGGCCAACCGGTTCAATTTAAGAGCAATCCCATGCTTGCAAATACCAAAGGATCTCAACATGAATGACAATGAATTGTCAGTCTTTAATTACGGCGTGAAAATCATCCACGACCCGATTCGAAATAAGGGAACTGCATTTACTGAAGCCGATCGTGAGGCGCTCAACCTCACCGGCCTGCTGCCGCCACGGGTACATTCGCCAGCGGAGCAGGAATTGCGTGTGCTGGGCAACATCCGCAACCAACCCACCGATCTTGACCGGTACCTGTACCTGATCTCATTGCAGGATCGCAATGAAACACTTTTCTATCGCGTTGTGATGAATAACATCGAAGAAATGATGCCGTTGATTTACACCCCCACGGTGGGTGCAGCCTGCCAGGCATTTCAACATGTATTTCGCAGGCCAAGGGGCTTTTATGTCTCTGCTCGTGACCGCGGTAATATCAAAAAAATCCTGCAAAACTGGCCGCACAAAGATGCCAGGATAATCGTTATTACCGATGGCGAAAGAATCCTCGGCCTGGGTGATCTTGGCGTGCAGGGAATGGGGATTCCGATTGGCAAATTGTCACTCTACACGGCCTGTGCGGGTATACATCCAAAGCATTGCCTGCCGGTCATGTTCGATGTCGGCACCAATAATGAATCATTGCTAAATGATCCTCTCTATAACGGTCTGGAACAACGCCGTATTCGTGGTGAAAAATATGATGCATTACTGGATGAGTTTATCGAGGCAGCCAGGGAAGTCTTCCCGGGAATATTGATTCAGTTTGAGGACTTTGGCAACACCAATGCCTTCCGTCTGCTGGACAAATATCGCAATAAATTGAACTGCTTCAATGATGATATCCAGGGTACCGGCGCAGTAGCCCTGTCGGGCATCATGGGCGCGATGCGTATTACCGGCGAAAAACTCGCCGATCAGCGCTTGCTGTTCCTCGGTGCCGGAGAGGCTGGTATCGGCACGGCAGATGCATTTGTTGCCGCACTGGTCGACGATGGGATGTCGGTTGAAGAAGCGCGTGGGAAATGCTGGTTTGTCGACACCCAGGGTTTGTTGACGTCTGACCGCGATCATATTGCTGATCACAAGCAAAGATTTGCACGCGAGAACCCACCCATCACCGATTTCACTGAGGCCGTGAATACGCTTAAGCCGACCGCCATATTGGGCTTGTCCGGACAACCGGGCAGTTTCCCCAAAGAAGTAATAGAGGCGATGGCTAAAATCAACAAACGGCCAATTATTTTTGCCTTGTCCAATCCGACATCGAAAGCCGAGTGCACTGCCGAGGAGGCCTACCGCTGGAGCAAGGGCCGCGCAATCTTCGCCAGTGGCAGCCCGTTCGATGCCGTCAAATTCGGCAACAATACCCATGTACCAGGACAGGGCAACAATGTTTATATATTCCCGGGTGTTGGCTTAGGTGCTATCGTTAGTGGCGCCCGGGTGGTGACCGATGAGATGTTCCTTGCAGCATCGTATTCCCTCGCCAACCAGGTCAGTGAAGCCGACTTGAGCAGGGGCAGCGTGTATCCGCCGCTCAACAAGATCAGGGAAGTGTGTGCCCTGATCGCTTATGAAGTGGCCAAGATTGCGTGGGACAAGGGCCTGACTGACCTGGAGGAGCCGGAAGATATCATGGCTGAAATCCGTAAGGCGATGTACCTGCCTGTTTATCCACATTACGCTTGATAAAAACAGAACAGGAAGCCCGAATACCCATTAAAACAGATGGGCAACCAACTTGATATAGATCACTATTTAGCTGTTATATAAAGAATTATTGCTTATTTCATAACATGTATATTTTATAATTCAATCAAGATTCAATTGGCACTAAAGGAGACAAAAATGAACCAATATCTCGACTCTGTTTTGGCCACGGTCAAAGCAAAAAATCGCGGCGAAGATGAGTTTCTTCAGGCTGTTCAAGAAGTCCTGGAGTCGCTTTCGCCGGTATTGGAAAGGCACCCTGAATATGTCGAGGCAAAGATCGTAGATCGCGTTGTTGAACCGGAACGGATGATCGTATTCCGCGTTCCATGGATTGACGATGGGGGAAATGTCCAGGTTAATCGCGGTTTCCGTGTTGAATTCAATAGTGCCATCGGTCCTTACAAGGGCGGTCTGCGTTTTCACCCCAGTGTCAACCAGGGCATTTTGAAGTTCCTGGGTTTTGAACAGGTCTTTAAAAACAGTTTGACCACACTGCCAATGGGCGGTGGCAAAGGCGGCTCTGACTTTAATCCTAAAGGCAAATCCGATAACGAAGTGATGCGTTTCTGCCAGAGCTTCATGACCGAACTGTGTCGTCACATCGGCCCGAATACCGACGTACCTGCCGGTGATATCGGTGTTGGTGGTCGTGAAATCGGTTACCTGTTCGGCCAGTACAAGCGTGTTCGTAACGAATTCACCGGCGTACTCACAGGTAAAAGCCTCAACTGGGGCGGCAGCCTGATCCGACCTGAAGCCACCGGCTATGGCACCGTCTACTTCGCCCAGGAAATGCTGAAAACCAAGGGTAAGTCATTTGACGGCCTGCGGGTTTCTGTTTCCGGTTCCGGCAACGTTGCACAGTATGCAACCGAAAAAGTCACCGAGTTTGGCGGCAAGGTTATCACCCTGTCCGACTCCAGCGGCTTTATTGTTGACGAAGAAGGCATCGATAAAGACAAACTCGACTTTGTATTCGCACTGAAAAATGAGCGTCGCGGACGTATCAAAGAGTATGTCGATGAATACCCATCAGCAACCTACCATGAAGGCACCGGCGTCTGGAACGTTCCGGTAGATGTAGCCCTGCCATGCGCCACCCAGAATGAGCTGCATGGCGATGACGCGACCGCACTGTTGAAGAATGGTTGTTTCTGTATTGCTGAAGGCGCCAATATGCCGAGTACACCAGCTGCCGTTGACAAAATCCTGGCTTCCGGCATCCATTACGGGCCAGGCAAAGCTGCCAACGCCGGTGGTGTTGCCGTTTCCGGTCTGGAAATGTCGCAGAACAGCATGCGTCTTAACTGGACACGTGAAGAAGTCGACAAGCGTCTGCACGACATCATGGTTTCTATCCATACTGCGTGCATGAATACCTCTGAAGAATATGGCCAGCCGGGCAACAATGTCCTCGGTGCCAATATCAGTGGTTTCCTCAAGATCGCTGACTCCATGATGGACCAGGGCGTCGTCTGATCCGACCACATAAAGCCGGATAACGGGTGTCCTCGGTATCCGGCTTTATTTTGCCTGTCACACATGCGCCCGGCGCGGCGAGCCGGTAACCGGGCATTGCCTTTGCAGGTGGATTACATGGTCTGTCCTGACATCAGAAAGCACAATCAACTCGATACAAAGCATCAGCTTTGCTACTGTTGAACCATGAGCCCGGTATTCAACTTAAAAGACTTCGAGCAGGAATCAGCGCACTTCGATTCGCTGATGGCTTTCAAGGTAAAAGATATTCTTCTCGTTTCCAGCCTTTACGATATCTACAACCTTCGCGAAGACGGTCAGCTGGCCGATATGGTGATGTCCGAATACCGCGAACTGCGACTCTCCAGCGCCCCCAGGATAAGACGGGTAGATTCCGGCAAGGAAGCGCTCAAGGCCCTGGAAAACCATAAATTTGATCTGATCATCGTGTTTCGCTCACCCAGCGATATCGACCCTGTCGAGTTCAGGCGCCTGGCCAAGCTGGCCTACCCTGAAGTTCCCGTCGTTTTACTGGCCTTCCATCACTATGAACTGGAGTTGATTAGGGAGCGCGAGGACAAGGCCTACGATAACGTTTTTTTCTGGAATGGCGAGTCCAAAATCCTGCTAACCATCATCAAGTTCATCGAGGACATGATGAATGTCGAGGCCGACACCAAGGCGATTGGTGTTCGCGTCATTATCCTGGTAGAGAATTCCGTCAGGTTTTACTCATCCTTCCTGCCATTGATTTATACGGAAACCATGCAGCAGACCTCTGCATTGTTAACCGAGAGCATCAATTCGGCCAATCGTCTGCTGCGCATGCGTGCACGGCCCAAAATACTGCTGGCGGAAAATTTTGAAGATGCCCTGACCCTTTTTAATCGGCACAAGAAATACCTGCTGGGGGTCATCTCGGACATCCAGTTTTCCAAAGACGGCAAGATCGATGAGTCTGCCGGCATTCAACTGGCCAAACTGATCAAAAAGGAACTGCGGGATCTGCCGGTATTGCTGCAGTCATCGGACGATGCAAATGCCAGCAAGGCCAATGCCTGCGACGCCGGTTTTCTGAACAAGAAATCGCCCACCCTGCTCAACGAGCTCAGTACCTTTATCAGCCGATATTTTGGGTTTGGGGATTTTATCTTCAGGCTTCCCGATGGCTCCCCCCTGGCCCGTGCTCACAACTTCCGTGAAATGCAAAAATGTGTGGCCGAAGTAGACATCGAATCGCTGTTGTTTCACGCAAGAAGAAACCATTTCTCCAACTGGCTGATGGCGCGAACAGAATTTGAACTGGCCGCGCGCCTGCGCCTCAGGAAAGTCAGCGATTTTGAAGATCCAGAGGAGATGCGCTCCTACCTGATGACAACCCTGGAAGACTTCCTGCATGAAAGACAGGTCGGTGTGATAACCGACTTTAATCGGGACAACTTTGACGGCAGGGCCGAATTCTTGAGGATTGGTGAGGGGTCGCTGGGTGGCAAGGGCCGCGGCCTGGCCTTTGTTAACAACCTGATCAACCGCTACCCGGTGTATAACGCCTTTCCGGGCACAAGAATTTCCGTGCCCCGCTCTGCCGTGATCTGTACCGGCGGTTTTGATGACTTCATGGAACGCAATAATCTGACGGGGTTTGCCCTGGGTGACCACAGCGATGAAGAAATCATTGCCGCATTTACCAGTGCGACCATATCAGGGGAGCTGGAAAAAGACCTGAAGGCATACCTGTCGGTCGCCACTTACCCGCTCGCCGTAAGGTCCTCATCGCTGCTGGAGGATTCCCATTACCAGCCATTTGCGGGAATTTTCGACACCCATTTTCTGCCCAACAATCATGTTTCCTTGCAGGGACGGGTCAACCGGCTATTAACTGCGGTCAAGCTGATTTATGCATCGGTGTTTTTCCGCAATTCAAAAAATTACATCGATGCAACCGGCAATCGGACCGAAGAAGAAAAGATGGCGGTCATCCTGCAGGAAATTGTCGGCAAGCAGCGGGGCAAACACTTTTATCCGGCCGTCTCCGGGATGGCCAGGTCATATAATTTTTATTCGATCGGCCGCATCAAGCCGGAAGAGGGTATCGCCTATACCGCGCTTGGGCTGGGCAAGACCATCATGGAGGGGGAAAACTGCCTGTTCTTTTCACCTTCCAACCCGCAGGTGTTGCCGCAGTTCTCCTCTCCGCAGGATTACCTGAAAAACACCCAGCGCGACTTCTTTGCTGTTGATATGGACAACCCCTCGGTTTTCCCGGAACGTGGCGGTGATGTTGGACTGATCAAGTTGAATATGGCGGAGGCCGAAAAAGATGGTGTTCTCAAGTACGTGGGCTCTACCTACTCCGCTGATAATGACCGGATCTACTCGGGTATCGGTCGCAAGGGGACCCGCATCATCACATTCGATCCGATTCTGAAGTCTAAACTTCTGCCGCTGGATGAAATTCTTGAATACATGCTCCGTCTTGGCAGTAGCGCCATGAATGTACCCGTCGAGATGGAGTTCGCGGTCGATTTCAACGCACAACCGGGCAAGCCCCACGATTTCCATTTCCTGCAGATTCGACCCATGCTGGTAGCCGATTCCTTTGAAGATGTATCCGTGTTCGATGATGACGGTGACGGTGACGGTGACGACATATTCTGTCGATCAAGCCAGGCGCTGAGCAATGGCCGCATCGAGGGCATCAGGGATATCGTTTATGTCAGAAACGACAATTTCAAGCGCGTCAACATGGCACGCATGGCTGACCAGGTCGGCAGATTCAATCAACAATTCAAGGACGCATCCATACCTTATATGTTGATTGGACCGGGTCGCTGGGGCACCTCAGACCACTGGCTGGGTATCCCCACCAAGTGGGATCAGATTTCATCAGCCAGGGTGATCGTTGAAACCAACTACGGGGACTTTGTGGTAGAACCATCATTCGGCACTCACTTTTTCCAGAACCTGATCACTTTCCAGATTGGCTACCTGACCATTAACGATTCAACCGAAAATAATTCCTTTGACTGGGACTGGCTCAATTCCATCGAGACCGTATCCGAAACCGAATACATCCGGCATGTGCGCCTGAGACAGCCGATGAACATACTGATTGACGGTCGACATGGCAAAGCGGTCGTAATCAAACCAAAAAACAATGATTAATTCATCACTCATCCGGCCAAAAAGCATCGTGGTTGTCGGTGCCTCAAACCATCTTGAGAAACCGGGTGGCAAAGTCTTAAAAAACTTGCTTGATGGTCACTTTGGCGGTGACCTTCTGGTCGTCAACCCAAGACAAGAAAGCGTCCAGGGCATTGCCTGCCATGCCACGGTTGAAGACCTGGAAAGCGTCGATCTCGCCCTGATTTGTGTACCGGCAAAATTTTGCACCTCGATTGTAAAAACCCTCGCGTTGGAAAAAAACACACGTGCTTTTATTATTTTATCAGCGGGTTTCGGCGAGGAGAGTGAGCAGGGAAAACGATGGGAAGCCGAGATCGCAGAAATCGTTGGTTCGGTAAACGGCTGCCTGATCGGGCCCAACTGCATCGGTATTCTTAACACGCACTACCAGGGTGTTTTCACCTCGCCCATTCCATCGCTGGATGCCAGGGGCTGTGACCTGGTTTCGAGTTCCGGGGCCACTGCCGTATTCCTGCTCGAGGCCGGCATGTTGCTGGGTCTCAAGTTCGCCGGTGTCTATTCGGTGGGCAATAGCGCGCAGGTTGGTATCGAAGAAGTCCTTGAATATATGGACCTGAACCATGACCCGGACAGAGATTCCGCCATCAAGCTGCTCTATCTCGAATCGGTTTCCAAGCCGGACAAGCTGCTCAAACATGCTTCTTCGCTGATACGCAAGGGCGTCCGGATCGCAGCAATAAAGGCGGGCCGTACCGAGGCAGGCAGCAGGGCCGCGGCATCTCATACCGGTGCGATGACCAATCCTGGTACCGCAGTTGATGCGCTATTCAGAAAGGCTGGCATCGTATCGTGCAGCAGCCGCGAGGAATTGCTGAGCGTGGCATCGGTCTTTAATTACCCTGAATTGAAGGGTAAGAGTATCGCTGTCATCACCCATGCGGGTGGACCCGCAGTCATGCTGAGCGACGCCCTCTCAAGTGGCGGACTTAGTGTTCCGCTCATTGACGGCCCGGCCGCAGATGAGTTGCTTGCCTGCCTGAACCCCGGTTCATCGGTGCAAAACCCCATAGATTTCCTGGCCACCGGCACAGCTCAACAGCTGGGTACCATCATCGATTACTGTGAGACTCAATTTGCGCAGGTCGATGCCATGGTGGTTATCTTTGGCAGCCCCGGTTTATTTGACGTCAGTGATGTTTATGCCGTGCTGCTCGAAAAACTGGCCACGTGCAGCAAGCCGATTTTTCCCGTTCTGCCCTCGCCCGTCAATGCCCGTGAGGGCATACAGAACTTCACCTTGGCCGGGCGCGTCAGTTTCCCTGACGAGGTTGCGCTGGGCAGATCACTGTCTGCCGTCTACCACACCCCTGCACCAGCGGCTGCCGACGAGGAAAAACCCGCCATTGACCCCGCTCGAATCCGCGACGTTATCGAAGCATCAAAGGCTGGGTTCCTGTCACCCGCAAAGGTGGGTGAACTGCTCGACGCCGCCGGTATTCCACGTGTGAAAGAAACCATCGTCACCAGCCTGGCAGGTATCGAAGAAGCCATGTCCGGGATGCGCTTTCCCGTTGCCATGAAGGTCATTGGACCAGTGCACAAGACCGACGTGGATGGAGTGCTGTTGGGTATCGGCAGCATCGAGGCAATGCGCTCCGGTTTTGAGCGCCTGATGGGTATCGAGGCTGCCGATGGTGTGTTGATTCAACCGATGGTTAAAGGCATGGAGCTATTTATCGGCGTAAACTTTGAGCCCGGCTTTGGCCACCTCGTCGTGTGCGGACTCGGGGGCGTGCTGATCGAGGTCACGAAGGATGTTTCCTCCTGCCTTGCACCGCTTACAAAGACCGAGTGCCTCGACATGATCCAGCGCTTGAATGCTTACCAGGCCATCCGGGGAACCCGTGGCAGGGCCGGTGTCAGCGAGCAGCTGTTCGCCGAGATGATTCAGCGCGTTTCCCTGCTGGTCGAGGCTGCCCCTGAAATTGTCGAAATGGATATAAACCCCTTGATGGGTTCTGCACGGCAGCTAAGCGCTGTTGATACCCGGATTCGCATAGAAAGGTCTTCCTGAGCAGGGCTTAGCCGCTTGCTTCGACCAGCATTTCCCGTACCAGGCTGAATGCCTGTGGTTTTGTCCTGAACCACGGCTTGACCTGCGACCATGCGCCTTTAAAAAGATCGCTCTGTCGGTAAGCCTCGAGGTCTTCTTCGCCATCCCACAAACTGTAGGTGTAAAAGACATTGGCCTGCCCGGCATCCCGGTGCAGTTCAAGGTGCTGTACACCGGGGAAGCTGCGGATCAGGGTTTTTATGTTGCTGAAGTGCTCCAGGAAGTCTTCAACACGCTCTGAGTGGAATTCCATTCTTACAATTCTGGTAATCATAACGTCAGTAGCATAAAGACCTGCATGATTAAATCAATGGCCGACACCAGATCACTTTCTTTTAAACATTGGAATTGGACTCTGAGAAGGAAATATTAACGCGAATGATTTTCATTTGCATTTAAATGATCTGTGTCAATTAACATAAACCTGAAGATTGATATTGTGAAGCACGGATTGGACAGATATTAATTAGGATTGGAAGCGTGTCGAACATCCTGGTCTTCATGAAGTTGATTTCAAATCAATGCAGGTGTGCTCTGGCACACCATAAAAAGTCGCTGTTTGTCATATGCCTGCAGGTATTCATGGTAAATACCAGCATGGCCGGCCCGCCTCTCGTGATCGATGACCCGGGTATTCTCGACCCCGGTACCTGGGAGGTGATTGTCGCCATCTCCGGCGATGATCGTCCTTCAGGCAGGGTTATTCACCTACCTTCAATGGATATTTCACTCGGAGTCAGCCGCAACTCGCAAATCTCATTTTTTCTTCCGCACCTGCTTATAACCCCCGAGGAAGGAGAGCACAAAAACGGGCTGGACTGCGCTTCGGTGGCTTACAAGTGGCGGTTCGCATCAACACCTGCCTGGGAGTGGGCAATCGCTGCAAATTACACCGCACCGGTGTCATATAAATTCATAGTTCCAGGTGGACCAGGAGATATCAGGGTACTTGGCCTGCCCTTGCTGGTTTCGCACACTGCGGGCGACTGGACCTGGAACGGCCAGGCTGGCTGGAATGTTGCAAGCAACGGAACCCGGTTCTGGGATTATGGTTTAGCGATAAGCCACCCACTGAGTGATTCCCTGCAATGGATGGCCGAAATCTCTGGTGACGCAAATGCCTCGTTTGCACAGAACAACCTAAATTACCGCTTGGGTCTGGACTTGGAGATCAACCCGGCTTTGCACTTGCTGACATCCGTGGGCAGCGGTATCAGCTCCGATGATGAACCTGACAACCACCTCAATTTCAGTGCTTTTATTGGACTGCAGTGGTTTCCCTAACCACAGTTAGCATTAACCTGGTGCATCTTGAATGTTTGCCGGAAAGACCGTCGCCATACCATCCAGGTGACGCCATTGTGAATCGATAAACGCTTGTAGCCGGCCCGGATCACCCCACAGTTGCCGGAAGCGCTTCTGCTGCTCCAGGTAAGTGGAAACCGGTGTGTTATCAGGCTGGAAATTGATCCGATAGCGCACCCCGTCAAAAATTTCGTAAAGCGGAAACAGGCCACTGCGCACCGCCAGCTCGATCAATTCCGTGCTCTGGTCGGGTTCAGATTTCCAGCCGGTCGGGCATGGTGAGAGCATCAATAGGAAGCGGAAGCCCTTGGCCTGGCGCGCAAAGCGGACCTTACGCAGAAAGTCCTTGCGATGACCTATGGAAAGCGTGGCTGCATAGGAAATGCGGTGCGCTGCCATGATGCCCATGATGTCTTTCTTGCGTTCCTCCTTGCCATGCGGCGTGGTGGAAGTGACCGAACCTGTGGGTGTCGCGCCGCTGCGCTGTCCACCGGTATTGCCATAGATCTCATTGTCGTAACAGATATAGATAATATCCTCGTTACGCTCGGCTGCCGCCGACAGGGTCGCCAAACCAATATCGTAGGTACCGCCATCACCAGCCCAGCAAATAACCGGGTTATCAATATCGTTCATCCTGGATATCGCGCTGATACCCGTTGCAACCGCCGGTGAACTGGCAAAAGTGGTGGCCGCAGTCGGCGCGCCATAACCGCTGGTCGGAAAAGCCCCGGCAGTAACGATACCGCAGCATGAGGGGATGACCATGACCGGCTTTTCATCACCCAGGGCCTCGTCAAGCCATTGCAGGCCGATGGACATACCACAGCCGGCGCAATTGGTATTGCCGGGTCGCAACAGGTGTGTTTTGTAGGGTTTGGAGGGTGTGATTGCGCTCATTTCGTCGTGTCCTTCCATTGCGGTTCCGATGCCGTTTCACGCCGCTGCAGGTCATCGATAATCGCGTTGATATTCTCGGGTGTCACATCACCGCCGCCCAGGCCGACAAGATAGTCCTGTAACAGAACATCCGGACCGCCTTGCAGTGTTGTCGCCACCTCCTGCCAGAATATGCCACCGGAGCCCGGCGAATGATTGCGATCCAACACACCGACCTTGCTGCTCTGGCCGATGGCTTGCAGCAACTCCTTACGCGGGAACGGACGGAATAGCTTGGTGCGGATCATGCCGACTTTCTCACCCTTCTCACGCCGCTCACGGACCACATTCTTCAGCGTCTTTGCCATGGTGTTGCAGGCGATCAGGATGGTTTCTGCATCATCGGTTTCGTAGCATTCCATGACCCCGGCAGGACGCCGCTCAAATACATTTTCAAATTCGTCACGCGCCTCTTCCAGGACCGTGATGACATTCTCCATGGATTGTTGAATTTCAAATCGATGGAGTTCCGTCTCATTCGGAAATGTCATTCCACCCATGGTCGTCGGGTGATCATGCTTCAAATGATGGGGCACCACGCATGCCGGCAAGTAGGCATCTACCTGCTCCTGGGTTGGAAAATCAACCACCATCTGTGTGTGCGAGGTGACAAACCCATCCATCGCGACGATCACCGGCAGCATGACCCGTGGGTCTTCAGCTACCCGGAAAGACATCATGATGGTATCGAACAGGTCCTGGTGGGTGTCGCAGTAAAACTGCAGCCAGGCCGCATCACGCATCATCAGGCTGTCACCCTGGTCCACCCATATATTCCAGGGCGGGCCGAGCGTGCGGTTAACCGCGATCATGACCGTGGGCAAGCGGTAGTAACCGGCTGAAAAAATATTTTCCGTCATGTAGGCCATGCCATTGGAGGAACTGGCAGTAAACGAACGCCCTCCTGCCAGGGCTGCGCCCATACACACCGCCATGGCGCTATGCTCGGACTCAACCAGCACAATCCGGCCCTTGGTGAAATCGTAGGCAGACAGATATTCGATGATTTCCGTCTGTGGTGTTATCGGGTAGGCGCCGGCGCAACAGCCACGTGCGTCGCGGTTAGCTTCTCCAGCCATCGCCAGCGCATGACCCGCTACATGATCTCCGGTTGCAAGCGTTCTGCTCATCGTTTTTTCTCCCACATTACAGGCTGGCCATGTATATGGCGCCGCGTGGACACGCGGTCATACACACACCACAACCTTTGCAGTATTCAAGATCAAAGAGATAACCGTCACCATCCGGGTCCCGTTTAAGAACGCCTTCGGGGCAATATTCGAGACAGCGGTCGCACTCGTTGCAAACGCCACAACTGAGACAGCGCGAGGCTTCAGCGGATGCACCCGAACCGTTGGGGCCGGCTTTGAAACCCATATGGACTTCATCAAAACTCCGCCGTCGAAGCGCAGGACTAAGCGTATTGACCGCTTCATTTGGCTGCTTTTGAAACCTGTGGAACTTGATATCACCGGTATCTGCCAGGCGTTCTTCCGCTTGCCGGAACAGGTCCTCTCCACTCAGGTTGCGATGGATATGCAGGGCCGCGAGGTTACCACTGCCAATTGCCGCGGAGACCGTACCTTCGTTGGTGGCAAAATCGCCACCCAGGAAGACGGGTGCGCCACTCAGGCCAAGCAATGAATCCCCTTCCTTGATCTCGGCCCCTTCAGGCAGTATCGAAATATCGTGGGATTGCCCCAGTGCCAGGATCACGAGATCACAGGGAATGTCGAACCGCGCCTCCGGGCTGGTATCCGCTATCGGTCTTGGCCGCCCGCTGTCATCAACCGGTCCAAGTATCATGCCCTGGCAGGTCAGACGCGAACCGCTGTCCGATGCTGTTAATCGAACCGGGGATACCAGTTCATCCAGGAGAATACCCTCTTCCAATGCCTGTGCGATTTCCTCGTGAATGGCGGGCATTTCACTCCTGGTGCGCCGATACACCACCCGAACCTCGTCCGCGCCTATGCGCAATGCAGAACGCGCGGCATCCATGGCGGTATTTCCGCCTCCGATAACCACCACGCGCTTGCCATCGAGACGCAATGCGCCTTTGCGTACGCTTTCCAGAAACTGCAGTCCCTGAACCGGTTTCACCGGTCCGGCACCGCCGAGGTCAAGATCGCTGACATTCTGCAAACCGGTGCCGACAAAAACAGCCTGGAAATCACGACTCAGACGTAACATGTCTTCGCGCTGCAACTGGCTGTTGGTTTGCACCTTGATGTTATGGCTAAGTATGTAATCGATTTCGCTATCCAGTACGTCCCTTGGCAGGCGATAGGCGGGTATGCCGGTACGCAAAACGCCACCCAGTTCCTCACCCGCTTCAAACAACGTGACCGGGTAACCCAGGCGCGCCAGCTGGTAGGCCGCACTAAGCCCGGCCGGACCGGAGCCGACCACCGCCACGGATTTTTCCCGGGAAACCTTGCCCGCTTTTGGACGTGTACCTTTCTCGGCTGCCGCACGTTCTATCTCCCGAACATTGACAGAACTGTCAAATTCCGCCCGGTTGCAGGCGTCCATGCAGGGTGCCGGACAAACACGTCCACAAACGGCGGGCAAAGGCGATGTCTCGAGGAGAATAGCCAGGGCGTTGTCATAGTCATTTTTGCCAACTGCCTCAACAAAACCACGCACATCATTACCTGCGGGACACACATGGTTACACGGCGGGGTCAAATGTTGCCGTGCCGGTTTTTCCGTTGCCCAGGTTCCGGTCTTGATTCTTGGCATGCCACCCAGGTCATCATCAAACAGGTGGGCTTTATGCGGTATGTTTTTATTTTGCGGTTCTTCGTAAATATCACCCTCGACGATGAAGGTCCGAACATTTTTGAATGCCTGCCGGGCGCAGGTCTTGTTGGCGCCGGTAAAATTCAGATGTTCCAGCGCCGCCAGCATATCCGACAAGGACAAACCCAGCGCCCTCGCAACCGCGCCGGCCATGGTGGTATTAACGATTGGCACCGTGCGGGTACCCAGGCCATTGGCAACGGCAATACCTGTCGCATCAATGCTGGCAAGCTTACGGCCGGAGAAGTTTTCCTGGCAGTCGGTGCGCTCGGGCGTCGTGTTAACGATAATCGTACCGCCCGGTTTCATGGCCGCGTCAATTTCAGGCACAATCAGGGTTCGATCCAGGATAACAAGATGGTCCGGATGTTCGATTTGGTTGTGGTTGGTGATTTCCTCGTCGTCTATACGAACATAAGCCTGTATCGGTGCGCCTGAACGTTCTGCGGCATAAACACCAAAGGCCTGCACATATTTACCCTTGAGAAAATAGGCCGAGGCAATAATCTTGGCCAGCGTGACGCCGCCTTGCCCTCCACGTCCGCAAATTGTAATTTCCATCATTGCGGTTGTACCTCTCCGTTAGGTTGCAAAAAAAGGGGCCGAAGCCCCCCTTGTTAAATTCTCCGCTCAGCCAGTAGTCGGCTTGTGAAAGTGTTGATGGTGCGGCGTATCCAGTCTTCACGTGTGTCAGTTGGAACGACCTGTCGCTCCATTTGCAGTCCATTGCGAGGACCCACTTCGTGAATAACAATATGATTCATAAAAACCCTGGTTGTCATTGATCGGTGACCGATTCCCGGGTTTGTAGCCGATTTGAAACGAATTAGGACAAAAACATCCGTTTCACGCGCTGGTGCACGGTCTCAGATGTAAATTTACGCTCTTTGAGGCGACCCGTAATTGACCATAATCAAGTGCCTTGCATTTTATCCCCGGCGCGCATGCTGAGCGCCTTGTTCAGTCATCAATCATGGTTTCTTCATAAGCGGGTTCAATGCTGAAAGATAAACCATAAATAACTGATTTAAATGTGATATAAATAATTTTGTGGGTGTATTTAGACAAGACATGGCACATCCCGGCATGGTCCTGAAGCACGC
>CALJWY010000030.1 GCA_937974465.1 uncultured Lysobacterales bacterium
TCGCTGCGGCGCTGGATGCAAAACCGCTACCGGCGTGCTGCCCTGCGCGAATTGCAATCGCTCGAAAATGGTATGCAAAACGAAGCCTCACGGGACTCCTGCCTCAGGCAAATACCGAGCCTGCTAAAGCGTACCGCGCTGTCAATTTATCCCCGTGAACAGGTCGCATCACTGGCCGGCAAAGACTGGCACCGGTTTCTGAACTCCAAGCTCAGCAAGCCGTCGTTTGCAGAATCCGTTGCCATTAACCTGGATACGGTTTCCTACTCCACTGGTGATTTAGGCCACGTTGACGAGCAGGCCGCCACAGATTTGTTGAATGCCAGTCGCTACTGGTTGAAATACCACCAGGCAACAACTGTTACAAGTGGCAGCGGGAAGTCCTGAGACGATGCTCACTATCGCTCATCCATGGTTGTTCTTGCTGCTACCGCTAGCCTGGCTAATCCGCAGGTTGCTGCCCACTCACCATGAGCGTAAAGCAGCGGTAAGAGTTCCTTTTATGCAACGGCTGTCACGGCTTGCAGGGCTGCAGGCCGGCAGTGATGTGGCAGTGGCCACGCGGCCCGTGTCGCAATGGCTGGTCCTGGCTGTCACCTGGCTTTTCATAGTGACGGCGCTGACACGCCCGCAGTGGCTCGGCGAGCCGGTCATCAGGGATATACCCATGCGTGACCTGCTGGTTGCTGTTGACCTGTCAGGTTCAATGGAAGCACGGGACTTCACCGATAATGAGGGAAACTCGGTCGACAGGCTGACGGCCGTCAAACAGGTCCTGGATGAGTTTTTCAGCCGTCGTGATGGCGACCGGGTGGGGCTGATATTGTTTGGATCGGCGGCATTTGTGCAAGTGCCCTTCACCGATGACATCGATGTGGTCAGGGAATTACTCGACGAGGCTCAGATCCGAATGTTGGGGCCCAGGACCATGCTCGGAGACGCCATGGGCCTGGCCATCAATCTGTTTGAACGCAGCGAAGTTGATGAGCGGGTCCTGATCGTGCTGACAGACGGTAATGATACCGGTAGCCTGGTACCACCGGAACGGGCGGCAGAAATTGCCCGTGATAATGATGTTGTTGTACATACCATCGCTATTGGTGACCCTGCCGCCGTTGGCGAACAGGCACTGGATGAGAAGACCCTGGAAAGTATCGCCACAACAACAGGCGGCGGTTATTTCCACGCCAATGACCGGCAGGAACTGGAAGCAATCTATGCCTACCTGGATGAGATCAATCCGCGCCAGGTGGAGACCCAAAGCTATCGCCCGCTGACGGAGCTATATACCTGGCCGTTGGCGGCAGGCATGTTGTTAAGCCTGTTCTATATCATGTTCCTGGAGATCCGCCTGCATGTTAACAACAGGAAAATTGGCGAGCCACAGACACAGGGGGAAGCAAGCTGATGGACATGCCCGCATTCCTCGAGCAATTTCACTTTTTGCGGCCCGCATGGCTGGGGTTATTGGTGCCGGCAACTATCCTCATGTGGTCTGTCTACCGGCGTAGTGATTCACTGCGGGCCTGGAGGAGGGTTATCAGCCCGAACCTGCTTGAGCACTTGCTGTTGCGCGAAGGCGGCGAGGAAGGCCGTTGGCGACCGGTATACATGCTGGGCATCGCCTGGCTGGTTGGTATCCTGGCCCTGGCCGGGCCGAGCTGGTCCATGCAGGCCTCGCCATTCAACGAAGACCAGGCAGCCATGTTTATCGTCATCAAGGTGACCCCCGAAATGCTGGCCCAGGATATCCAGCCCAGCCGCTTGCAACGCAGCGTGCTAAAAATCGATGACTTGCTGGGTATCACCAAAGACATACGCAGCGGTTTAATCGCCTATGCCGGTAGTGCACACCTGGCGATGCCGCTGACATCTGATGCCGGTGTAATCAACAATTTTGCCGCTGCACTGGCGCCCGGCGTCATGCCCATGGAAGGGGACGAACCTGCAGAAGCTGTCGCCATGGCAAGCCAGCGGCTGAAAGATGCTGCCGTACCCGGCTCCATTGTCCTGATCACTGACAACATAGACGCTTCCCAGTTGAACGCCCTGGAGAGTCTCCACAAACGGGATAATATCGAGGTGCATATCCTGGCAATGGCGGCCGGACCCGAAGTCATCCCGCCATCTGGCAGTTACCCGGCACCGGCACTGGACATCAATGCACTCACAAAAGCGGCCCGCCTCATGGGCGGAACAGTAACCACGGTGACCCCTGACAATACAGATGTCAGGAGCCTGGCTGCCAGGGTTGAACGCAGCATCTCTCATGCGCCCGCTGGTGAGGACCGGCAATGGAAGGATTCCGGCTACTACCTTGTGCTGATACTGGCGCTGATCATGTTATCTTTTTTCCGCCAGGGCGGCTCGGTGGCAGTCGAATGAGGCTCAGATTAATGGTCGTTTTGCTGCTCTTTCTCCAGGCACCAGCTGCTTTGGCGCTGGATTGGGAAGGCCTGTGGTTTACAGCAGACCAGCAGGGACAAAGGCTTTTCGATCGGGGCGAGTATCGCCAGGCAGCAGAAAAATTCACGAGTCCCGAAAGAATCGGTACAGCATTATTCCTGGCGGGAGATTTCGAGACGGCGGCCTCGGTACTTGGACGCTCCGCCAGTGCCGACGCCCACTACAACCGCGGTAATGCATATATCATGCTGGGTGATTACGATGTCGCCATCAGCGCCTACCAAAGCGCACTTTCCAGACGCCCAGACTGGCCGGAAGCCGAACAAAACCTGCAAATTGCAAAGCTGAGAAAACAGGCCCTGGCGCCCCCGGAGGATGATTTTGGCGGCACCGGCGGCATGCTGGAGGCCGATGAAATCGTCTTCGACGACAGCGGGCGGGTCAATCAATCGTCGAGTGAGCAGGTTATTGATGCCGCAGACCAGCAACTGGATGAGGATGCCATGCGGGCGATGTGGTTGCGCAAGGTGGAAACCAGGCCTGCGGAGTTCCTGTCTGCCAGGTTCAATTACCAATTGGCCACCCGGGATAAATCTCCATCCGCGAACGGGGATGCCGATGAATAGGCTTTTGCTGATTCTGGGTGTTCTTGTTGCCGTGCTGCCGTTGCCAGGCGCTGCACAGGATGCCGGCGTTCAGGCAGATGTTGCCGTCAGTATCCAGCAGGATCAGCAGATCTGGGCGGGTCAGCAGGTCACCATCAACCTGGATCTGAAAACCAATGGCTACAGCTTTTCCAATACGCATTTCAACCTGCCTGAAGTCAGCGGCGCTTTCCTGGTACAAACCGACACCACGACGGTCAAGTTGAATGAGAAAATAAACGGTCAGACCTGGCAGGTCCTGCGCTACCCACTGGCGCTTTACCCTCAAACATCAGGACAGGTGAAAGTCCCACCCATCGACGTCCGCTTCACGACCTCCGAGGGTTATGGCAAGGAAAACAAATCGTTCGAATTTCAAACCAAACCACTGCTCATCCCCGTCAGCCTGCCGCCGGGTGTCAGCGAAGGTGCACTTCTTGTATCCACTGATTCTTTTCAGCTTGATCACACATGGCAGCCGCAATCGGATACTGCACGTGAAGGGGATGCCTTCACCCTGACGGTCAGTCGGCGCGCCAAGGACATCTCTGCGATGTTGCTTCCGCCGTTGCCAGTGTTTGAGACTGGAGGGCTGGCGGCTTATCCACAGGCCCCTGAGGTCAATGATAAAACCGAGCGTGGCGAACTGACAGGTGAGCGGACCGACAGGATAATCTGGGTGCTGGAGAAGTCCGGCGCATACCAAATCCCCGGTATTCGTTTCCAATGGTGGGATCCGTCCAGCCAGGAGCTGAAACAACAAGTCGTGCCGGGCCTGGCGCTGGATGTCCTGGCGTCGACTACAAAAGCCTCTGCGGCCGTCAGCTCCGAATCGGAATCCGGGCGCAAGTTAAAAATGCTAATACCGGTGTTGTTGGCTGTTCTGATTGGCATAATCCTGTGGCGCTTGGCCGGAAAAGTGACCCGTGAACCACGGAAAAATGAAACAACGTCATTTTCACACCTTAAAAAAGCCTGTGAAAATAACCGTGCCGCCGAAGCCCATGCCGCTATACATGCGTGGCTTGCATTTCTGTGGCCCGCAAGTGACATGAGCTCACGCCCCCCTACCCTGAACGAGTTTGCCCGGGCCTTTGGCGACGGGCAACTGGCCGTCAACCTGGAGCAACTGCAGGAGGCGTTGGTCTATTCTAAAAGTGACTGGCAGGGTGGTGAGTTATTAAGTGCATTGCAAGACGTCCGCCGTAAGATCATCAAGCGGAAAACCATCCAGGCCAAAACCCCACTGGCGGCGATGAACCCATAACCCGCTATGCTTGCACCAACAACTACCGGGACTCGATCCCGTTTTTCACGCAGAGTAGCCTGACAAACAACGACAGAAGCCGTGAATGCCGCAGGGCGGCTATCTGAAAAGGGTGCATAAAACGAAGAAACCGGCCCGCTAAATTTCAGGCCGGCTATTTGAGATAAGATTACTGACCGGCGCGGAATGGATAACCGGCAAACATTTCCCGAATGCCTGCATAGATGGACTCCCGTCGCTCATCATTGGTCTTTTTCTCATTGACCCGACCCACCGCAACACCTTCCCAGACCATGCGTTTTTGTACACGGTCAACCATATCAACATTGACAGTGCCCTCGGTGTAATTGCTGACATGCGTGGTGGTGCCATAACCGTAGCCACCCCATGTCCCATAGTATCCGCGTCGATAGCCGTAATAGCCGCCACCCATATACGGGTCAGATGTCGTGGTGACCTTGGTCTTGTCCTGGAGGCGCCCGGATACGTTGATCATCACGTCAGGGCTATCAGACGCTACATAACCCCGGCTTTCCATTTCTTTGCTAATCGCATCGCGAAAAATAGCCCCGTAAATACTTGAGTAATTGGGGCTCTCAATACCCATAGGGTTGAAAAAGCCATAGGTCTTGTATTGGCTGAAATCAACGGTGGGATCGTAATCACTTTGAATGGTAGGTTTGGAGGCACAACTTGCCAGCAGTGTGACTAAAGCAGCCATTGATACGAGGTGGAAGAATTTTTTGATCATTGGGTTGTTTAGCATAATTTGTCCTTTGATGAATGTCTGCGGCCTCTCAAAGCCTCATACCATGATTGGCTGAATAATAGGTGAAGTCAAGACCTGACCAGAAGCTTGAATGCATGGCATTGGGGTGTATGACCAAGCTGCTCATGGATTAATTCGCGCCGCCCGAGGCTGACTTCTCCATCCGGTACTTACTGTAATTGTCCATGCCTTCCAGGCGCGCCATTTTCTGGCGATCCAGCTCTGAACGGCTCAAAGTGCGCTTATGGGCTGGCAACCAAGGCTCGTTAGACTGTGCCTCACGGTTCTGTCGCAGCTGAGACGAGGGCTGGGTATCCGCCCCCGGGCTCTGTATTTTGATCCAGTTACCTTCACCATACTGGCTCCATTCCTGGTTCTCATGCTTGTAGACTTCGCCGTCGGGGCCTGAGAATAGATTGGGCGCCAGCGCAACACTTGAATACAAGGAAGACGCCGAGACTTTGGCCGGCATCGCGACTCCTTCCTTGCTTGTCTTAATGAACTCCTCCGAGCCATCGATTTTCTTTTTGGGCAGGAATTCATCCAGTGACTTCGAGGCCGCTTCGGCAGGGTTTCCCGGGGTTGTTTGTAACGGACCTTCCCAGGCGGAACCATAATCGTGGTTAAACTCGACCTTTGGCGATGAGAATGTCGCTGAGGTGCTGCCATACCAGCCACCCCAGGGATAGTGATATCCTGCGCGACCGCCATAGTAGGCTCCAACCGGGTGATAACCGATGTTATGCCCGTAGGGAGAACCATAACGCCAATAGTAAGGGCGTCGCCAAGGATCCCAATAGACGCTGGACGGATAATACCAACCGGTGCCATACACCACGCTGACGCTGGTTGAAAAGCTACCGGTATAGCCACTCGAATAATGGTAGTCGACATAGCCATCAGACGTTTCCTGATTCTGATCCAGGCGCACAAAGGTCACATTGAAGGCCGGGTCCGAAGGCGGTATCTGGTAGATTTCGTCAGGAATCTGTAATGCAGCTTTCCAGGGTCCGCCAGGAGCGGCTGAAAAGTACCATGCACCCTCAAAACACAGGTAATAAAAATTGTTATGCATGATGATCTGGAATGGCGTATTCACACCCCTGTGCAGACGCGTGGTTTCAATGGGTTCGAAACGTGGCTCACCAATCCAGGTGACGTCCAGTTGCGCAGCAGAACCCATTGCAACCGAAACCCTGTGAGGCAACGCGGCTTCAATCATTGCAAGTTTTGCCTGCCTGGTACCGGGTACCGAGTACAGGACATGCGCCTTGGCATGGTTGCCGTCAATCTGCGCAAAAACCGTCGGCAAATCCTTCACAGCCCGCCATGTGCCGGTCAGTTCAGTGGCTACAAACCAACGGCCGGAAACAAGAAAATACCAGCGGCCTTGATATTTGAATAAGTCACTTTGCGTATTTGTAACATACTGAATTCCAGTTTCCGCTATGGCTTCGGTGCGTGCAGAGCCATCCAGCAATATGAGTTCGGTGCTTTCAAGACTGATCACAAAAGGTGTTGGTGGATTTCGGGGAATACGTACTGACAACGCCGTTTGTACATCTTTCCAGTTATCATCCTGCGCCAGTTTGCGGAAATCAGCGGGCAGTTCCTCAACCATTATCCAGTCACCACTGGAGAGATAATTGTTTTGCTGAAATACGCCTTCATTCAAGACATACCACCGCGCCAAACCAGGATGATAGAAAACATCCCAATCCGTGTTCACCACGTATT
>CALJWY010000031.1 GCA_937974465.1 uncultured Lysobacterales bacterium
GGTCCCTGAGATTGCACCTCGCCCATCATGTAATAAGGCCGGAACATTTGCACCTGTACGGAAATTTTTGGATTGACCAGGTAATCCGGCCGGTAGCGATCCACCAGTTCACTTTCAAGTTCGGTGCTGGTAAGGCCGGAAGCCTGAACCTGGCCAATGAGGGGCAAAAAAATACGGCCGTTGCCGTCTACGATCACCTCCCCGCTAAGATCCTCATGGTTGAAGACACTGACGCTGATCTTGTCGCCGGGATTGAGCCGGTAGTCAGAATCCTGCCCGTCCCCGGCAACCGGGATTCCGGGCTCTTGGGCATTGACTGTGAAAACAGCCGCCAGCAAGCACAAAAGCACAAGCAGCATGCCGTGCACGCCGGGTGGGATCATGGATCGTTGTATTGACTTGGGATTCATCACTGCCCTGATTATACGACTACGCCCGGGCGATTACATACAAGTGTTGGAACTTTATCCATAAGACTTGGTGATGGTTAATGGCTGGTGCACCGTGACGCTGGTGGTGTTGGCTTTGCCTGGCAGTCAGAACTGGACCGCCAGGACCAGGAATGCCCGGTTGGCCCGGTATTCGTACGGCGTCAGGTTTGCTGTCTGTTTTTCGAAGGAGTAGCCGCCGGTCAGGTTGAAATGCTGGTTAAACAGGTAGCTGAGCCCCAGGCCGACAGTTTTTGTGCGGCTTTCGGAAAGAGTTTGCGCCGACGCTTCCGGCGTGAGGGCGTAATCGTTGTCAAAAATCGAAGCGGTGATGTGAAACAGCAGCCAGCGGCGGAATTCGTGCTGCAAGCGCACCGAGTACAATTTGCTCACGTAACCGGAAGACTCCTCCAGTGTGGTTTCCAGCACATTGGTCGAACCCTGCAAGCTGATCCGGGTCAGGCGCGTGGGTGACCACACCAGGCCCATGCCAAAACTCATATCGTCGTTTTTGGTAAATCTCGGATCGTCGTAATTCTGCTCGAGGTATTGCAGCCACAGATCGCCCGTGAGCACGCCGCTGATGTCGAAGGTAACGCCTCCGCGGAGGCTAAAGCCGTCACTGCCGCGTGCGAAGCCGGCATCGTCGATGGGCTGTTTATAGTTTACGGTGTTTCTGCTGAAATTCAGGAACACGCTGCGTTGCGGCATGATCAGGTAATCCAGCCTCAAGTTGTACGCCTCGCGGCTGCGATCACGGTCGGTATTGTCGATCAAATCGCCGTCCTGGCTATAGTTCTTGTCGTAAGATGTATCTAACTTTTTCAGGGTCAGAGCGCCGGTCAGGCGATTGAAGCGGTGATGATAGCCAACCCCCAGGTTGTTTTCATCGAACGTTGTGGGCTTGATGCCGTCTGCATCCTCGGGAGAACTGCGGTCTTCATGAAGTAGCGCTGAGGAGGTCTGGACGGTGAAATACTTGCCGGTTTTAACGTCGATCCGTGCGTTAAGATTTAACACGAGGTCTTCGTAATCCTCGCTACTGTTGTCTTTGAAGCGGGCAATATCGCCTAGTAGCCCCACCGTCAACGCGTGCCGTGACCAGGTGCTGCTAAGTTCCAGGCCGGGCTGCAAGTGGGTAATAAAGTCACTGGTTTGGTTCTTGTTCTCGTAATAAACATTATCGTGTGACTCGGCAGCTACGTTGAGCAGCGGTCGCAAGATGAAGCTACCGACATTGAAATAGCGCGCTTCGTAATCCTGTGGCTTGTACAGGATAGGGTTCTGCATGATGCCGGGATTGTTGTATTGTTGTGCGTGGAGCAGGCTGGGCAGGAGCGCCAGGACTGTTACAGCAATCCATCCAGGCAAAAACCTGAGTAGAATTTTACCTGTCGCGTGATGTTTTCGCCTACGTGTTGTCACGATTCTCCAGAATGAACATGTGTTATGGGCCGTTTGCCAGGAATACCCGGGTAGTATTCCGACTCGGCCGGTGGGGTATCTTCGCCTATATAGGCAATTAACGCCTTCAGTCCACGACGCATTTCCCGTTCCACCACGAACCTGACAAGCAGTTGGTCAAGCAGTGTTCCAAGTACGCCCACACCCATTTCATAGGTCACGGTCGTCATGATACGTGTGGCTCCGTTTTGTTCTTCTATGTCCCAGGTTTCATGCACATTTTGCATGGGAAACGGCGCTTTGGTGAGCACAAATGACATGCCCTTGCCGTCGGCCCAGCGGGTTACTTCTTCTTCGATCCTGAACCCCCAGCAGTGACGCATGATGCGGCGGGTGCCCACGCCGCTGGCCTGTTCACCCAACAGGCTGGAACTGCGCATGCCCGGCGCCCACTGGTCGACGCTACCGAATTGCTCCAGTATTTTCCAGACGGCCTGCGATGACACCCCTGCCACAATCTCCTGTTCCACTTTGTGCATGATTGAATTTAATCTCTTTTGGCAGCAAGTTTCTTGTAAATTATTAGGTTACTTGTTAAAAATATTAGGGCAACGTAGACTAACAGAAAACACAATTTAGAAAAAGCATCTGATTATGGCCTCGACCCAGCAATCATATGTAGGGGAAGCATTCTCCGCCACTGGAGGAGATGACAGGTCAGGTATTAGCTTGGAAGATGGTTCCCGAGTTGCAGTCGTTGGCGGTGGCCCGGCTGGTTCTTTTTTCTCTTATTTCCTGCTCAAGATGGCCGGCACGATCGATCTGGACGTGACGGTTGATATCTTCGATCCACGTTCTTTCAGCAATTGCGGCCCGGCCGGCTGTAACCACTGCGGTGGCATTGTCTCCGAAACCCTGATCCAGATCCTTGCTGCTGAAGGCATCAACCTGCCGCGCTCAGTGGTTCAGCGCGGCATCGAATCCTACGTGGTGCACATGGATGTGGGCAGTGTCGCAATCGAGAGTCTGTCGGGCGAAATGCGCATTGCTGCGCTGTACCGCGGCAACGGACCCAGGGAAGGCGGCGAACCACCCAGGGAAGGCGGTGAGTCACCCTGGGAGAGTTTTGATGGCTACCTGCAAAACATGACCAAGGACATGGGAGCCAAAGTGGTGCGTCAGTTGATCACCGGGGTGGATTGGCGTGACGGCTACCCGTGGCTGCAGTTCGCCGATCATTCAGAGACTCGCTACGATCTGATTGCTGTCGCCAGTGGCGTCAACAGCAACTTTATTAATATGTTGGATGCGATGCCGGTCACGCTGAAGCCACCGCGTACGACACGTACTTTCATCTGCGAGTTCAAGTCCAGCGAGGCCGAATTGCTCGAAATCCTGGGTAATGCCGTGCACGTTTTCCTGCTTGCGATTCCGCGCCTGGAATTTGCCGCCATCATCCCGAAAGGTGATTTCGCCACGGTGGTGATGGTAGGCGAAGACCTGGATCAGGAACTGGTGCACGAATTCCTCAACGACCCGGTGGTGCGTGATTGTTTCCCGACGGATTCCACACCCTGCGTGTGTAGTTGCTCGCCCCTGATCAACCTGAAGGCGCGCAGCAGGCCCTACGGCGACCGCCTGGTAATGGTCGGCGACAGTGGGGTGACCCGCTTGTACAAAGATGGAATTGGCGCCGCGTTTCGCACCGCCAAGGCGGCCGCCAGCACCGCGGTGTTCCAAGGCATATCAGAGCAGGCATTTGAAAGTAAATTTTGGCCGGCCTGCAGGAGGATCAACAACGACAACGCGATCGGCGCGGTGATGTTCGCATCTACCGGCCTGTTCAAGCGTTTTCGTTTTCTGCGGCGCATCATGTATAGCATGGCCGCGCGTGAGCAGCAGAAAGCCAATCGAAAACCGCACATGAGTTCAATGTTGTGGAACATGTTTACTGGCAGCGCGCCGTACACAGAGATACTGCTCGACGCAATGCATCCCGGTTTTATCGGTCACTTCGGCTGGAACCTGTTGAATCCCATGCGCAAAAAGGTAAAAGTGAAAAAGGACGAATAAAGATGGGCAGAGGCGCATTGGGAACGGTATTCCAGGACGGTGAATTCATCATCAGGCAGGGTGACCAGGGCAATTGCATGTACGTCGTCCAGCGGGGAGAAGTTGAGGTGATTCAGCACAGCGATAGCGGTGAGCAGCACCTTGCGTATCTCAAGCCTGGCGATTTCTTCGGCGAGATGGCCGTGTTCGAGAAAGAGGCTCGTTCGGCCAGCGTAAAAGCGGTCGGCGAATCAATGGTACTCAAGGTGGACAAGAAAACCCTGTTGAGAAGGATCACGGAAGACCCCTTGCTGGCGTTCAGCCTCTTGCAGGTGATGTCGCACAGGATTCGCGATCTCGACGAACTGGTGTCACATTTCCGGTCCGGTACAGACTGAGCGACCCGCAGGTATGAATATTCCTACGGAAAAACCCGCAGACAAGAGGATCACCCCGTCGTATCGGCCCCAGCAGGCTGAAAAACGGCCACCGTGCCAGACGGATTGTCCCAATTGTGGGGATATACGCGGTTGGATAGGCGTGGTCTCACAACGTGAAAAGAGTGGTATTACCCGCGTGGCAGCCTTCCAGGAGGCGTGGGGCATGATCACT
>CALJWY010000032.1 GCA_937974465.1 uncultured Lysobacterales bacterium
ATTGGTGATGCGGGTGAGAAACCGGTTTTGTTGTTAGATGACCTGGCTTCTGAGCTGGATGGTGAACACCTGGATAAAGTTCTGCAGGCCGGCCTGGACCTGGGCTCTCAAATCCTACTAACGGGCACTGATCTCAGCGGGATAGCTGCATCCTGTGAGAGCCCGTACACCATGTTTCACGTGGAACATGGCAGTGTTACACCCCTGGATACCTGATGATTGAAAAAGTACGAAAAACAGGCATTTAATGGCTTTCAGTGGTATAATAAGAAGACGTTCAAAATCACGTTAACCCGTAATGAAACAAGAATTACTTGTCATGATTTTACATGGCAATTCATTCGTATAAATTGGAGCCTGAAGGCTATATGACTAATCAAGAATATGATTCCAGTAGTATCAAGGTACTAAAAGGCCTTGATGCGGTACGAAAACGCCCCGGAATGTACATTGGCGATACGGATGATGGCACCGGCTTGCACCACATGGTGTTTGAGGTGGTTGATAATTCCGTGGATGAGGCCCTGGCGGGACATTGTGATGCTATCAAGGTAACCATAGAGCTGGATGGTTGTGTCAGCGTGTCAGATAACGGACGCGGTGTACCTGTTGATATCCACAAAGAAGAGGGTTGTTCTGCAGCCGAGGTCATCATGACGGTATTACATGCCGGCGGTAAGTTTGATGACAATTCCTACAAGGTATCCGGTGGTCTGCATGGTGTTGGTGTATCTGTCGTTAACGCACTGTCAGAAAACCTCGATTTAACCATCATGAGGGAAGGGCACGTCTGGAAGCAGACCTACAAGATGGGTGTACCGGTTGAACCTTTGAAAAAGGTCGCCAAAACAAATGAGACTGGTACGGAAATACGTTTTCTTCCAAGTACGGACGTTTTTTCAGATACGGTGTTTCATTACGATATCCTGGCCAAACGTCTCAGGGAGCTCAGTTTTCTGAACTCCGGTGTCAGGATAGAATTAAAAGATGAAATATCCGGTAAAAATGATGTTTTTGAATACGAGGGTGGTATACGCTCATTTGTAGAGCATCTGGGGCGAAAGAAAACACCGTTACATCAGACAGTTATGCATTTTCAGGGTGAGTCAAACGATATTGTTGTTGAAGTAGCCATGCAGTGGACTGATGCCTACCAGGAAAGCGTGTTTTGTTTTACCAATAATATTCCGCAAAGAGATGGTGGCGCTCACCTTGCTGGTTTCAGGGCCGCACTGACACGCACCATGAACCAATATATCGAAGAGTCCGGTCTGGCCAAGAAGAACAAGGTATCCATGACGGGCGATGATGCTCGCGAAGGTCTTGTGGCGGTATTGTCCGTAAAAGCCCCTGACCCCAAGTTCTCATCACAAACCAAGGATAAATTGGTTTCATCAGAGATAAAGCCAGCGGTTGAATCCCTGGTTGCATCGCATTTGCGGGACTTCTTGCTTGAGAATCCCACAGAAGCGAAAACAATCACCATGAAGGCGGTGGACGCTGCCAGGGCCAGGGAGGCTGCCAGAAAAGCACGGGACATGACCCGTCGCAAGGGCGTGCTGGATGTTGCAGGACTGCCGGGTAAGTTGGCAGATTGCCAGGAGAAGGATCCGGCGCTGTCAGAACTCTTCATCGTGGAGGGCGACTCTGCGGGTGGCTCTGCAAAACAGGGAAGAAACAGAAAAACCCAGGCAATTCTGCCACTTAAAGGAAAAATCCTTAATGTGGAAAAAGCCAGGTTTGACAAAATGTTGTCGTCCGCCGAAGTGGGTACATTGATCACCGCATTGGGTTGTGGCATCGGCAGGGATGAGTTTGATGTCGAAAAACTACGCTATCACACCATTATTATCATGACGGATGCTGATGTGGATGGATCCCATATTCGTACCCTGTTACTGACATTTTTCTATCGCCAAATGCCAGAGTTGATCGCACGGGGACATATTTATATTGGTCAGCCACCCTTGTACAAGATCAAACAGGGAAAGCAGGAGCATTATTTGAAAGATGATGCAGAAATGAATGACTATATGCTGGCCCGGGCGATGGATAATGCGTCATTGGTTTTTGATCAGGATGCACCAGCATTGACCGGTCAGGCCCTGGAGGGCTTATTAAGGGATTACATGGCCGTTAAGGCCGCGAATACGCGATTAGCGATAAAATATGATTCGCTGTTTTTAACACATCTAATTGATAATAAACAATTTTCATTAGATTGGACGGTTGAAGAAGGACAGCAATGGTGCGACACAATATTGCAACAAATAAACCAGCACACACCACCCAGTGTGAGTTATGACCTAAAGGCCCTGCAGGGTGAAAGAGGTCTTGAGTTGAGCTTGAGCAAAACCACTTACGGAGTTGTTGAAACCAAAACACTGGATAGGGAGTTCTTCCGTTCACCAGAGTACCGCTTGACTGGAAAACTGGCCAATACATTGCATGACCTGGTACAACCCGGTGCTGTTGTATACCGGGGTAAATCAGAACAGGCGGTTGATAATTTTGCGCAGGTGCACGATTGGTTGATGAATGAAAGCAGAAAAGGTCGTACTTTCCAGCGATTCAAAGGTCTCGGTGAAATGAATCCGGAGCAGCTTTGGGACACGACGGTAAATCCGGAAACACGGCGCTTGTTAAAGGTAACCATTGAGGATGGCGTTGCAGCAGACGAAATCTTTACAACCCTGATGGGTGATGAGGTGGAACCCCGACGTGAGTTTATCGAAAAGCATGCGTTACAAGTGACCAACCTGGATATTTAAAACCGATAGAAATAAAAGCCCGGCAGCATCCATCGCCGGGCTTTCTTTCAGGGTTAACCGATTAACGCGAGGTTGGCCACACGGTCGAATAAGCCTTTTAGGGAACCAAGCAGGTTTAAGCGATTATTGCGCACCTCCAGGTTCTCATCCATGACCATTACCTTGTCAAAAAAGGCCTCTATATTGGTTGACAGTCCAGCCAATAAAGTAAGGGCAGCCGTATAATCCGCTTTGTCGTAAAGTTTTTCCAAATCTTCGGAAATTTCACTAATTTCGGCGAAAAGAAGCCTTTCTTCGTCGATAAGTAATAAAACCTCGGAAACATCACCACTAATATCTTTCTCTGATTTACGCAAAATATTGCCAATTCGCTTATTTGCTGCCGCAAGATTTGTGGCGACATCCAGCCCCATAAAGCCACGCAGGGCATCAAGCCTGGCAACCAGGTCGGGCAGGGTGCTTAAAGGCGCATCCAGCACAGCATTAATCATGCCGGTGTCATAACCTTGTTCACGGAGATAATTTTTCAAACGCTCCAGGATAAACTGCCGTAACTCGCGTGAAACTTCATCGGATACCTGCAGTTGTTGCTGAATAGCCTGAGCGGAAATACTCAGCGCTTTATCTAAATCGATACTCAACTCACCGTCCAATAAAATTCGGATCAGACCAAGGGCCGCCCGCCTTAGTGCAAATGGATCCTTGTTGCCCGTTGGCTTCAGGCCCGCAGAAAAAATACCCGTAAGCGTATCCAGCCTGTCGGCTAGCGAGACCACCTTACCGACACCGTTGGAAGGCAGTTGGTCACCGGAGAAGGCAGGCAGGTAATGATCACCAATAGCCTGGGCCACAGTGTCTGTTTCGCCGCTTTGCAGGGCGTAATAGCGCCCCATTACGCCCTGGAGCTCGGGAAATTCACCAACCATCTGACTGACCAGGTCGCATTTACACAGGCTTGCAGCACGTTCGGACGCATTAGAGTCAACACCTGTTTCTTCCGCTAAATAACGTGAAATTACTGCGATACGTTCCGATTTGTTCCGAACAGACCCTAATTTTTTCTGAAAAACTACGGTATCAAGCTGTGATAACCAATCTTCCAATGGCGATTTGTTGTCCTGCTCCCAGAAAAAGCGGGCGTCGGCAAGCCGGGGGCGTATCACGCGCTCAAAACCGGAGCGCACAGCATCAAAATCCAGGCTATCGAGGTTGGCCACGGTAATAAACCGCGCCAACAGGGCACCGCTATCACCATCAACCACCGGAAAGAACTTCTGATGGTCTTGCATGCTGGCAATCAGGGCCTCGGCAGGAACTTTCAAAAACTCATCATCAAAACTACCGCAAATGGAACGTGGCCATTCAACAAGACACGTCACCTCATCGAGCAAGTCGGGATCGATAATCGTTTTTCCGTTGACCGATTGACCCAGGTCAACAGCCTGTTGTTGGATACTTTCTTTGCGTTTGTGCTGGTCAACGACGACATGGGCATCAGCAAGTACCTGTTCATAATCTGCTGCAAGCTCGATTGGATGCGGTCCCGGGCTGTGAATTCTATGTCCACGGGTCAGGTTTCCGGCTTTCAGGCCCAACAATTCTCCATCCAATACCCTGGAGCCATGCATAACCACTAACCAGTGCACCGGGCGAATAAAACTAAAATCATTGGATGCCCAACGCATCGGTTTGGCGACTGGTAAAGCGGCAAGCGCCTTTTCCAACATTGGAAAAACCAGCTCATCCAATGTCTTACCGGCCTTCTCAACCTTGCAATACAGCCACTCACCCTTGTCGGTTTTAAGGGTGTCCAGGTCTTCAGGGTTTTTTCCGACCGAGCGGGCAAAACCGGCGGCTGCAGGTGTCGCTTTTCCATCAGCGTCATAGGCGGCCGACAGCGCCGGGCCCTTTCGTTCCAGAACCTGGTCCGGTTGGCTTTCAGCAATAGAGGATATCAACAGGGTCAGGCGCCTGGGAGTATAGAAAAAACGACTCGAATCCTGGTCAAACACCAGCTCCGCTTTTTTTAATTCACCCAAAAACCCGTCAAAAAATGTGCGACCGAGATTTGGTAGCGATTTGGGAGGCAATTCCTCACAACCCAGCTCCACCAGCAGGTCTGCTGTTTGTATTTTATTTGGATTATTCACCAGCGTTCTCCTTCAAACCAGGAAAACCAAGGCTTTCTCTGCGTGCAAAATATGCTTCAGCCACCTGCCGCGATAAGTTTCTTACCCTGAGAATAAAGCGCTGGCGCTCCGTCACGGAAATGGCGCGCCGGGCATCCAGAAGATTAAATGTATGAGATGCTTTCAACACCTGTTCATAGGCCGGTAGCGGCAGGTCAAGTTCAACCAGTTTTGCGGCTTCCGACTCGCAGGTATCAAACCAGGCGAACAGGGATTTCGTATCAGCATGTTCAAAATTGTAAGTGGATTGTTCAACCTCGTTTTGGTGAAACACCTCACCATAGGTGACTTTCCGGCCACCGACATCGGTCCAAACCAGGTCAAAAATGCTATCAATATCCTGTAAATACATGGCCAGGCGCTCCAGACCATAGGTAATCTCGCCCAGTACCGGTCTGCATTCCAGCCCACCAGCTTGTTGAAAATACGTGAATTGCGTTACTTCCATGCCATTGAGCCACACCTCCCAACCCAGGCCCCAGGCACCCAGTGTTGGCGATTCCCAATTGTCTTCAACAAAGCGAATATCATGTATGGCGGGATCAATACCAATGGCCTTTAATGATCCCAGGTACAATTCCTGAATATTTTCCGGCGCTGGTTTCATCACTACCTGGTATTGGTAGTAGTGTTGCAGCCGGTTCGGGTTTTCACCGTAACGCCCGTCGGTTGGTCGCCTGGATGGTTGCACATAGGCGGCACTCCAGGGTTCGGGCCCTATGGAGCGAAGAAAAGTTGCGGGGTGAAATGTACCAGCGCCCACTTCCATATCAAGTGGTTGAATTAACACGCAACCCTGTTCTGCCCAGTAGGTTTGCAGGCAGTTGATAAAATCTTGAAAAGTCATGAAAATCCCGTTAATTGAAAGCGGGCAATAGGGCCCGAAAAAACAATACGCTAGTATAGCCAAGCATGGCCACAGACAGAAGATGAAAGACTAAAATGCCATGAAACGAATTGCCTTGATAAAAACCGGCAGCACGATCCCGGCTATAAAAAAACAACAGGGAGACTTTGAGCTTTGGTTTTCTGAGGGCCTTGGCGATTCCGACTTCCTACAGGTGGATGTTTTTGAGGGTGA
>CALJWY010000033.1 GCA_937974465.1 uncultured Lysobacterales bacterium
TTTTTAAGCCCCCGGGGAAACACCGGTCAGCGGCTGAACTTAATTTCCATTATCACCAATCATCGGTTCAACATCCTGTTGTTTATAAGTTTATAATCCCTCCACCTCAAACTCTGGCCCCGCAGATAGTGGCAATGAACAAACTAAAACTTGCAGTCATCTCCCTGGTTTTACTCCTGCTTGGCGCCTGTGCCTCAATGATGCAGTCGGCTACCAATGGCATGGCCACAAATCTCAGTGCCGCCATCATGAACCAGGATGATCCGGAAACCGTTCGGGATGGAGCGCCCGCCTATCTGCTGATGCTCGACAGCTTTATTGAGGGCGCGCCCGAAGATGCTTCGATGCTGGGTGCTGCTGCCGAATTATATGCCGCCTACGGGGTTATTTTTGTCGAAGATCAACAACGCGCCGATCGCCTGACCAGTCGTGCACTCTCGTATAGCCAGAGGTCCCTTTGTGCAAGCAACAAGGCAACCTGCGGAACACTGGATGATACATTCCAGGCGTTCGAAGACGCCATGGGTCAACTGCGTGAAAATGATGTTGCAAGTTTATATTCCTTTGGTGTCGCCTCCATTGCATATATCAAGATCCATAGCAGTGACTGGGGCGCGATGGCCAAGCTACCGCGTGTAGAAATGTCTCTTAAACGCCTGCAAGAGCTGGATAACAGTTACAAGGCTGTTCAGGTTGAGCATTTTCTTGCAATCTTGAAGACCATTCGCCCACCTGCTTTGGGTGGGGATTTCGAAGCGGGCCAAGCGCATTATGAACGCGCCCTGTCATTGTCTGATGGTAAAGACCTGACTGTCAGCGTTGACTATGCCCGTTATTATGCGCGCACCCTGTATGACCGTGAGCTTCATGATCAACTGCTAAAATCTGTCATATCTGCGGAACCTACACACGACGGATACACTCTGTTTAATATACTGGCACAGCGCGAGGCACAAGAGCTGCTGGATGCCGCGGATGATTACTTTTAAGGATGAATGCACACATGAACCTTCGCCGTTTCGACAGATCCAGGACATTGCGCATCACCGCCAGGTTGGCGTTTGTCGCGCTGCTGTTTGCAATAATGGTTCCAGCGCAAGCACAGACCATAAAACTGGCCACACTCGCACCGGAGGGGTCAGGATGGATGAATGCCATGCGCGCCGGGGCAGCGGAAATCGACGAACGCACTGAAGGTCGGGTTAAGTTCAAGTTTTACGGTGGTGGCGTTCAGGGCAACGACAAGCAGGTTTTACGCAAAATGCGTATTGGCCAGTTACACGGTGGCGCATTTACCTCAAGCATCCTGGGTGAATTTCATAAAGACGCCGCAGTCTATGCCATGCCGATGCTCTTCAATGACCTGGAAGAGGTGCAGTTCGCCAGGCAAAGGATGGATACTAAGCTACGCGCAAAGCTGGAACAGGCAGGTTATGTCAATTTCGGATTTGCGGGTGGTGGTTTTGCACACATCATGTCCACTCGGCCAATCGCGAACCTGGACGACATGGAAGGCTTAAAAGTATGGATACCGGATGGAGACCAGCTGGCCTACAGCGCCATCAAGGCACTCGGTGTATCACCGGTAACCATGCCGCTGACCGATGTTCTGACTGGTCTGCAAACAGAATTGATCGATACCATCATGGGGCCGCCGGCGGGCACCATCATATTGCAATGGAATACGGGTGTCAGTTACATCACCGAGCTACCCCTGGCCTATATTTATGCCATGCTGATTGTGGATAAAAAGTACTTTGACCGTATCCAGGCTGACGACCAGCTGATTGTTCGGGAGATCATGGAGAAGGTCTACCGGGGCTTTGACCAGCAGGGCAACGAAGATAACGTCGAAGCCTACCAGGCCTTGCTTGATGATGGCATGAAATCGGTCATGCCCGACCAGGGCCAGATTCCGGCCTGGCGCGACGTCGTCCAGCAATCCAACCATCGGATGGCGGAACAGGGAGTCATCAGCATGAGCTTGCTCAACGAGTTGGAGTGTTACATTTTGACTTTGCGGGATGCCAATCCGGAAAGGGACTGTACAACCGCACCAACACCATGACCCCGGGGGAGTTGGTCATCAACCGCAAGGCATACCAATGAGCCGGTTCGCAGTAATTTTCAACAGGCTGGAAAAAGCAGGAACATATGCCGAAGAAGCCGTTCTCATGGTTCTTCTGGTCGCCATGATCCTGTTGGCCGGTGCCCAGATATTTCTAAGGAATTTCTTCGACACGAGCCTCTTCTGGGGTGATGAAATGCTGCGGCTGATGGTGCTGTGGCTGACCATAGCAGGCGGGCTCGCCGCGAGCAGGATGGACAAACATATCAGTATCGCTGTGCTGGACCGGTTTTTGCCTGCACAGGCGCATCAGATTGTGAAAATTATCATTGACCTGTTCACTGCCATCATTTGTGGCTTGTTTGCATGGCACAGTGGACGTTTCGTCATGGGTTCCTATGAATTTGGCGACACCTTGATGACAAACATTCCCGCATGGACATTACAGATCGTCCTGCCGCTGGGTTTCGGCCTGATGGCCTACCGCCACTTGATACTGGCAATCAAACGTCCTTTTGAGCTGGCTGGCGCCGCCGCAGGCAAACTGACGGCCAGAGGTCCTCGATCGTGATGATACTGGGACCATTGCTGGTTTTACTGGTGCTGCTGGGAGCTCCGCTTTTTGCCGTCATCGCTGCAGGCGCATTCTGGAACTTCTACCAGGCCGATATTGATCTCCAGGCGATTGCCATTGAGTTTTATGGTATTGCAGAAATGCCAATCCTGTTGGCGATCCCGCTGTTCACGTTTGCCGGTTACCTGCTGAGTGAGAGCAACGCGCCAAAACGCCTGGTTCGCCTGACAACTGCACTGTTGGGTTGGATGCCCGCCGGGCTGGCTGTGGTATCCCTGGTCGCCTGTGCGTTTTTCACTGCCTTTACCGGCGCTTCCGGAGTTACCATTATCGCCCTCGGGGCCATCCTGTTCCCCGCCATGCAGCAGGCTGGATACCCGGAGAAGTTTAACCTTGGACTCGTGACATCGGCGGGTAGTCTCGGCTTGCTGTTCGCACCCTCGTTGCCATTGATTTTATATGGCGTGGTGGCGGAAGTGCCGATAGAGAGCCTGTTCCTGGCCGGTTTGATCCCGGGATTTTTAATGTTGCTGATCCTGTCCGGGTTCAGTATCTGGAAGAACCGTGCCATACGTACACCGCTTGGTGATTTTTCCTGGCGCGAGGTACGCAAGGCCGTTCGCGAATCAATCTGGGAAATTCCATTACCAATCGTGGTGCTGGGCGGCATTTACAGTGGCTTCTTTGCAATTTCAGAGGCAGCAGCGGTCACCGCGTTGTACGTATTGGTGGTCGACATAATCATACTGAAAGAAGTGTCTCTACGAAAACTGCCCGCAATTGTTCGGGAATCCATGATACTGGTGGGCGGGATCATGATGATACTGGGCGTTTCGCGTGCCTCTACAAACTTTATGATCGACGCCGGGGTGCCTCAGCAGTTATTAGAGTGGATCAGCGGTTTTGTTTCGGGTGAGACCGCGTTTCTGGTGATGTTGCTGGTATTTCTTTTAATGCTTGGCGCAATACTCGACGTTTTCTCCGCGATCGTGCTGGTTGTGCCGCTGATCCTGCCAGTCGCGATCCAGTTTGGCGTACATCCGGTCCACCTGGGAATCGTCTTCCTGGCCACGATGCAACTGGGTTACATAACACCGCCGGTTGGCCTGAACCTGTTTATCGCGGGATACAGGTTTAACCGGCCCATCGTTAATATATACATGTCGACGTTGCCGTTTTTCGTGTTCTTGATGATCTCGGTTGTTCTGATAGCCTTCTGGCCCGCCTTGTCACTGGTTTTATTGTAATCGACAAAGAGCCAGGAACTGCCGGGGCGACACCTATACGATGTCAGATTCGACGGCTTCGGTGATGGTCGCCCATTCTCCATAACACGCGTCCAGCACCTGGAAATCTTCATCGTCATCAACGTCAAGGCTCAGGCCGCCAAATGGTGTCACGACGATTTTGACCCGGCCGCCCAGCACCTTGCTGATGCTGTCTTCTACACGTTCACGGGTATTGCCTTTTTTCAGGCGCTGGTACCAACGGCCCTTCCCTTTTGACAACATCAATGTAAGCTGCACGCGCATGGTCAACCAGGCAGCCTGCCAACCACCATGGGTTTTGAAAAAGTTAAAAGTCAGGGCTACAACATTCCGCCAATCCTTGGCCTTGCGATAGGAGAACCCGGTTTGCAGGAACTCCTGGTGCGACAGGTTGCGGGGCCGACCAACATAAATATTGGCCAATCGAAGCCGCCCAAATTCTAACTCTACAAAAGGCCGCTTGATGCCCTGCTTGTCGCCCAAGGGGTGAAAGGGGGTCACACCCGGCTCATCAACAACGCCGGCCAGCATGGCGAATGGTTCATCAGCATTGTTGTCTTCACGCGCACAGCGGGCGACAAAGTCATCAATCGAGCGCGCTGTGACCAATGGCAAATCGCAGGAAACAATCAACAACGGTCTTTCCTCAGCCGGCATATCGCCATCATCCCGGTGATAATCCTCCGATGCTTCTATCCCTGCCCAGCAGTTGGTCAGCATTTTCCCGCGCTGTGCAATTATTTTTACACTGGGCGAAAATCCTGCCAAAGTTTTCTCAAGTTCCTCCGGGGGCCCCACAACGAAAACCTGGTCAATAGTTGTTGCATCCACGAGGGCTTTAACCACGTAGCGGATCAGGATCTCCCCGCCAACTTCCAGAAAGGCCTTGTTGCGGCCGGCAATCAGTCTCTTGGCGTTCTGATGGGTTCCGGCCAGCACGACGGCGTCTAAACGGAATGGATACGCGTCAGAACTCCGGCTGGGCAAACCCGGGTCATTGCTAGCTGGATTGTTGTTGTGTTCTGTGCCTGGCTGCATGGTGTTTCTTGCTGTCTC
>CALJWY010000034.1 GCA_937974465.1 uncultured Lysobacterales bacterium
CGTTTTGTTGCTGGCCCTGGCTGCGATGCTGTTTACCGGCCGGCCCAGCCAGGAAGACAACGAGGCAGCGCTTGAGCGTGCCAAACACAGCATGGGCCAGACCGGTGAACGGGTGCAGCATTTTCGCCGCGTGTTTACAGATCAGCAGGTCCGCGAGTTGGCGCTGATGGCGGCGGCGGACCCCGGCAAGCTGTCCAATCTGCAGCAGTACCTCAAAGGGCGCATCCCTGGGTTAATTGAAATCGAATTGCATCATTCAGATCTGGATGCAACGCGTGCGGCCGACCTCGAGCCGTTTGGCTATGCCCTGCTTGAGATGTTGATGGTCGCGGAAGAGACCGGAATGGCGCCGGTACAGATTCATGGCAGGGGCGAGGACTCATACCTGGCCTTTGCCGTGCGGATTGACGATCAGGCTGGAGCAGGCGCCTACCTTGTGGCAAAGGTGAAGCCTGCAGCGTTCATCGCCGCCTTCAAGGCATCTTTAACTGTGCCGGGTGAGTTTGCCCTTGACCAGTACAACGGCCGGTTTAAGCCCACCACCATAAGCCAGCGCAGTGCGCCTGTAGGAGCGAGCGAGCGCATGGTGTGGCTGCAAATTCATGCTTCCCTGTTCCGGCTAGGTGTGGTGCAGGAAGTCGGGGCCACAGGCTCATTGGGCGTCCTGCGTTTCGTGTTACTGGTTGTCGGCCTTTTGTCATTGAGCCTGGGCGTCATGCTGAAAGTTCGTCCATACCACCCGCCGACCCCGGAAGAATTGGCCGAACTGGAGGAGGACCCGGTTCAGATCGATCATACCGGCCACGGGGAAGGTGTTGATGGCGGAAACCCGGACGCGACCGGATCAGAAGAATCAACCGCAACACAAGCCGGTGACGGCTTTGGTGTTATTCCATTGCCCGACCTTGGATTTAATTTGGAGAATTTCAGTATGCCCCGCAAGAAAAACTTTCTTCCCCCTGTTGAACTGGTGGAAAGCATCTTCCGCGCCTACGATATCCGTGGAGTTGTGGGTGAAACCCTGGACGCCGATGTTGCGTACCAGATTGGTCAGGTCGTTGGCAGCATCACGCTTGAAGAAGAGGCCGGGCCCGTCATCGTGGCGCGTGATGGCAGAGATTCCGGACCTGATCTGATCGAAGGGTTGATAGGAGGAATCTCCTCCACCGGTTGCGATGTCGTCGATATTGGCGCGGTTCCGACAGGGGTGCTGTATTTTGCCGCTTATGAGTTGGGTAATGGTACCGGAGTGATGGTGACCGGTAGCCACAACCCGCCGGATTACAACGGGTTCAAGATGGTGATCGGCGGTGTGACCCAGGCAGGTGACCAGATCACAGACATGTATAAACGCATCCAGAGTGGCAACCTGCGTGTAGGCAAGGGCACCACGAGCCAGGAAGACATGCTTGGCCAGTATCGCGAAAGAATTGCCGGTGACATCCAGTTACAGCGGCCATTAAAGGTCGTGGCCGATTGTGGTAATGGTATTGGCGGCGTGTGTGCCGCTGACGTATTGAGGGATATCGGGGCCGAGGTAATTTCCCTGTTTGACGAAGTGGATGGCTCTTTCCCGAACCACCACCCCGATCCCAGTGAGCCGGAAAACCTGCAAGACCTGATTGAATCGGTGAGGATTATGGAGGCGGATATCGGTGTGGCATTCGACGGTGACGCCGACCGCCTGGGAGTGGTCACGCCATCGGGTGAAATTATCTATTCCGATCGCTTAATGATGCTGTTTGTTCGCGATATCCTCAGCCGGGTGCCGGATTCAACCATCATATATGACGTTAAATGTACCGGTCACCTGCATCATGTCATTGAGGAGGCTGGCGGTAAGCCGATGATGTACAAAACCGGTCACTCATTGATAAAGAACAAGATGAAGGAGGTCGGTGCGCCCTTCGCCGGCGAGATGAGCGGGCATTTCTTCTTCAAGGAGCGTTGGTACGGTTTTGATTGTGGAATTTACTCCGCCGCGAGGTTGCTGGAAATTCTGGCGGCCGATGACCGGAGTGTCGAAGAAATTCTCGGTGGACTGCCAAACAGTGTCAGCACGCCCGAATTAAAGGTTCACCTGGAGGAAGGTGAAAACCACGCCTTTGTTCTGGAAATGCAGCAAAAGGCCAAATTCTCAGGTGCAAAGATCAATACGATCGATGGTGTGCGTGCCGATTTTGAGGATGGCTGGGGCCTGGTGCGGGCATCGAATACCACGCCAATCCTGGTGGTTCGATTCGACGCCGACAGTGAAGAGGCCCTGCAGCGCATCCAGGATTTGTTCAAAACACAAATGTTGGCTATCAACGATCAGTTAAAACTGCCGTTTTGAGTTAACGATCGGTGTGGGCGGTTCCGTCCACACCGATAATCAATTAATAGATCGCTTCAGTGAATAACGGGTCCACTGACTCATTCCATTCACCATGGTATAACTCAAGTTTCTTGTCTGCTGGAGTCAGACCGGCGTAGGTGTTGGCAAACAGGGTTTCCAGGAAGCCGGTTTCATTCTCGCCTGACGAGCTGAGGCGATTGCGCGCGGTTAAACCGCTGGATGACATTTCCAGAGCATCCAATGCGATAGACTGCAAGGTACGGCCATGCACACTCGCTTTAAGGCCAAGCCTCGGAGCGTCCTTTCTCAGTTGTAACCGCTCTTCCATGCTCCAGTCACGCACCATGTCCCAGGCGGCATCCAGAACCGCGCCGTCATACAGCAGGCCCGCCCAGAATGCCGGCAGGGCACACAATTTCCGCCACGGCCCGCCATCGGCGCCGCGCATTTCCATGTAGCGTTTCAAACGAACCTCGGGAAACGCGGTTGTCAGGTGGTCTTCCCAATCCTGCAAGATGGGTTTTTCGCCCGGTAAGGCCGGTAGCTTGCCATCCAGAAAATCACGGAAAGACTGGCCGGAGGCATCGATATACTCACCGTTGCGATAAACGAAGTACATGGGCACGTCGAGCATATATTCGACGTAACGCTCGAAACCCATCGATGATTCAAAAACAAATGGCAGCATACCGGTGCGGTCGGGATCCGTGTCTTCCCAGACGTGTGAACGGTAACTGACAAAACCACAGGGCTTGCCATCTACAAATGGTGAGTTTGCAAACAGCGCCGTGGCAACTGGCTGCAGGGCCAACGCGACCTGGAACTTTTTTACCATGTCGGCTTCAGAACTGAAATCGAGGTTCACCTGCACGGTGCAGGTTCTGCTCATCATATCCAGCCCCAGGTTACCCCGCTTGGTCATGTATTCTCGCATAATCCGGTAACGGCCCTTGGGCATCCACTGGGTATCCT
>CALJWY010000035.1 GCA_937974465.1 uncultured Lysobacterales bacterium
TTGGCAACGGCAGACTTGTATTAAACATATCAGCGGCAACTTTCCATGATCCGTCCGTTCCTTTTTTCCACACAGTCATGTATTTACCATTATCAACAATCCGCACACCACCGGGGCCATCAAAAGATAGCTCGTATGTCCCGAAGGTATATCCTAAATCACCGGAGCCGGAGACATTCGCGGATACAGGTTTCCACTTGAGAGCAACAGCGGGAAGCTCAAACAACATACCGAACGATTCAGGACCCTCAGCGATTGGAGCATTGGGAGCCAGCAGCACGGCATCTTCCAAAATGCTTGCGTAAAACTGGTCCATCTCTTTATTCGTAGCTGCACTTGCCCAGGTGACATCGGCTTGTATTAATATTGATTCAGCGGATGTGGCGTCGCCTTCATGTGAATCGGCAAATGCTCCACTCATGAGCATGAAAGATGCCAACAACGCTAATAGCAAACGAGTAGATAGTTTCATCTGCGAATCCTCTCGGTTTGATTGATAAATATTTTAACAGGAAAAATAGAGCTGCCCCGAAACAACAGCGAGGGCTGCTTTCGGCCAGGAGCCGACGTTCGGCTATACTAACTCTGAAGAACTGAATAATGACCCAATACCGACAATGCCCTCATACACCGGGCGGAAAGAGGAGAACCATGGCTGCTTACTTTATTTTGACGCACACAATTACCGACCTTGAAGTCTACCGAGATGAGTACGTTCCTCAGGTCCTTCCTTTCATCGCCAAATACAACGGAGAAATAGTCGTAGCATCCTTCGACGACGCAGAGCCGCTTCAAGGTAATCCGGAGACAGGCGCTGTGGTTTTACGATTTCCATCGGAAGAAGCTGTACGGGGCTTTGTAAATGACCCCGAGTACCAGCCGGCCAAAGCACTTCGCATTGCAGTAACTACCAACGCCAACGCAGTGCTCGCACCAGAGTTTCAGATGCCCGAAGGTTGACCGAGACGGGTTGCCTGCGCGGACTTTGAATAGCTGACTTCCGCCGTTGGCCGTTTTGAGTCCTTCGTTTCGCTGAAAATTGACCTTGGTGAATAACTGCTTACTACACAGCACCGGCCCATCAGCCTAAGTAATTGCGTATTAACACTTCCGGCCAGGAGCGGACTAATCCCCATTGTTACTCTATCGTTTGATCGAGATCCTCTAAGGCTTGCATTACCCATTCCACATAGGGGAAAGGGAATTTGTTCGAACCTGCTTTGTTCCTAAATTGTATAACTTCCCGTCCCTCGGCTAACCGACTCTCCCGGGCTTCCCAAACTCGGCGCGCGCCGGGATTTCGATGCAGAAAGATCGCAAAATCGTCTATGTTGATGCGCGCATCCTCAGTACTGCCCAAGTTAAAATGATTCAAAGCCGTAAAAAAGGTTATGTCATTGATGTTTATTAACAGGTTTTCAAAGAGAGCGGCATCGTCAACGCTCAGTTTTTCTGCAGCTAAACCCCTGACCCAAACATTTACATGGTCATTAATTTGACCAACTGCCTCAATTCTGTTCTCCAGAAATTGACCGTCTATTTCGTTTCGGGCAATTACTTGAGATTGCTTCAACTGTAAGCCGACGAAAACCAGAGACAAAACAATCGCCATCATCGCGATCGACTCTGCGATGACCTTCCACTCTATTTTCGAATTTGCCACTGTGCTTCCTCGCGATGCTAAGTCGGATTGAGCATACGCAGTGTTTGCCTCTATGTCTTGTTTGAATCGTTTGCTGTCCGTCGTTATCTTGGCATCTGAAGGGCCGGTATTGGCCGGAAGCCGCCATAAACGGTTAGTTGGGATAGCCGTCCAGTATTGGTCGCATAGCGGTCATCGAGTCCGATGAAAACTAACGAAGTGAGACAGTCACACAAGGATTTACTCGAGCAAAAAATAAGCAGTAAGTCTTCGCCACGTTTTTTGTTAAAATACCCCACTTCGTGGCGCCCGTAGCTCATCCGGATAGAGCACCAGATTCCTAATCTGGGGGTAGCAGGTTCGAGTCCTGCCGGGCGCGCCAAATCAGCCTCGGGATTGTTCCTCGAAGTAGAACATGCTGATTCCGGCCGTCACCTGGTCACTTGCAACCGCTTCCTGCTCAAATGGTTTTAATATTTTCCGTGCTTTCTCGTCCGTCTTCAGAAGGAAGTTTTTAACTATTTTTCTGAGTTTCTCAACATCCTTCTCGTCAAGACGATTGGTCCAGCACCCCTGTTGATAGAAAGATTCTTTAGCCTGCGATGGTGCACTCAAATTGTGTGCAATGGTATCGACGAGATTACCCACCGCTGCCATTCCTATCTTGGCGTTCTCTGTCTGGTATTCGGATTCAAAAGGTGTGTATCGTTTGTCAATCATGCTGACAAGCTTGTTAGCATTATCGACGACAATGGATTGACTCGCTTCCAGGCGATTCAAAAATGAGCCCACGGTGACACCCCTTGTGGAGTTTGAATCACCGATCAGAGACTCAAAGCTGGGACTTGGTCCCCTTAGTGGCAATACCAAGGGTTTACCCGATTCCTCATCCCGGTATTTTTTACTGCTCTCCCACACATCCAGTACACTGCACTCCGGTGTAATCTGGCTTAAAAACCGTTTTTCCTGATGGAATGGTCTCAGGTAACTGTCTTTTCCCTTAATCTTCGTCAATGTTCGGGTATCAAAACCCGTCACCACCGCAAGTGTCGATAGTGGCACGTTTTTACCAGGTGCCTCCAGTTTCAACTTGGCCTCGGTTTCTTCAACGAAAATAACCTGGATCATTTCCTGGAGTTTTTTCAGAGAAATCTTGCCAATCAACATACGGATCAGCTTGCGGAAAACATTTTCAACAGCACGTGTGAGGATGGCGACATCCGGCAAGGATTGTTCGTGAGCTAAAGCCATAAGACACTCCGTGTTCTTTAAACTATATTCCCTGGACCGATTTGAGTCACTGGTCTTTATCTGACAATATTGACATATATGTCACTTATTGACATCTATGTCAATATATAGTGAACCGGGATAAATGTCACGCCTTTGTGGCTACACCTGTTTACCAGCCTGCGTCATCTGGCCGTAAAGATCAAAACCTAGCCATTGGGTGATTCTTCGAAGTAGAACATGCTGATACCAGCGGTATACTGGCCCTTCTTGTCCTGCGCCTCGGCCAGTGAGGTGATCAGTTCGCGGGACCTGCTATCTGTTTTGCGAAGATACCTGTGTATCACCTTTCGCACATGATCCATTTTTTCAGGATCAAATTGATAGTTCCAGCTACCCCTCTGAAAATACTTGGCTTTTTCATCAAGACTGTTCTGAATATTATGTTCAATGGTACTCGCCAGGTTGCTGATGGCGGTAAAACCAACATCCAGAAGGTCGAGGTCATTCTTGCTGATAAATACGTTATCTTCCTGTTTCAACCTGACAGTTGCAGTCTCCGGGTCTACTTCAACCACATCAATCTCCTTTAAGCGCTTCAACACTGCCCTGGCTGTCAGTCCGCGTGATTGTATTGCCGCCTTTACCAACTCCGAGAACGTAGCACCCTCACCGTCGATATGCAGCGCCCTTGGTTTTCCGCTTTTGGCATCAAAATATTTTTCGTTATTCATCCACAGATCAAACACTTTGAACAAGGGCATAAACCCATCCAGAAAGCCGTCATCCTGGTGAATCGGATTGCTGAGGGCGATATAGGTGCGGATTTTTTTGATCGTTCTTGTGTCAACGCCCGTCTGTAATGCGATGTCGCCCAGGGCCACATTTTTGCCGGGAGTTTCCTGTTTTAACTGGGCTTCAGCCTCTTCGACAAAGATTATCTGGATCATCTCCTGGAGTTTTTTCAGGGACATTTTGCCGATCAACATTCGAATCAACTTCCTGAAAACTTTTTCAACAACTCGCGTAAGAATGGCGACATCGTGTAATGCCGTATCACTGGGTGTGGCCATAAGACTCTCCGTGTTCTTATATTGACTTCACTGGTAACATCATGACCTGGTTGAGACATACCCAAGGCATAAGAAAACCAGAATTTACATTGGAGCAACCCGCACACAAGACAAAGCCCGGACTATTTCAAGACCGGTGCTTTGCCTTCCCCCCTACAAGCAATGTCAGACCCCCTTTTGTCGGACTTTACGCACCCCTTAAGCGTTCTTCCCGTCCATCTACATCACTTGTTGTTCTATTTGTTTTTTAATTGTATGACGCATATGTCATTTATTGCCATATATGTCACTTATGGCCTATATTGGCATTTATTGCCATATATGTCAATTTATTATTTGTAGGAAAATAACGATAAGTGGGGTAAGAAAACCGCCAGCTCAATATATGTATATGTTTTTTATATGCTTCTCAAGATTTATGAGCCCCATCAATACGGATCGACCGAAATAAAAACTTGAATATTTGCAGAAAAATCCATAAAAACGCAATTGGAAGCAGGCCGGTTTGAAGAATAAAAACAACACTGAGCTGGATCAGGTGCTCGGTCACCTCGCCTGCCCTCGCCTGCATTCGAGCAAACCTGCCGGAAAGATCCATTGACTCGATCGTATTGCTCCATGCATTGCTGATGGAGTCGAAGACACTGCTATCCTGCTGCTCTTGATGATCCAGGGTGGCCTCTGCCCGCAATTGCTCCAGGTCTTGGCCCGCTTCCGTAATAACCTCTGTGCTTACCTGGTAGCGCGATTCAAGAAATTGCTGATACAGGAGATCATTGGCAATCAACATGACAGGAACCGCAAAACGTATAAAAACGAGTATTACGAATACATGCCGGATCACATTGCGCGACGCTGCCGGCGGCTTGGCCGGCAACCAAAGACGCCAAAGCATCCAGGCGGCCAGCGCTACAAGTAGTGCCGTAATCACCCACCATGCACTTACATCAAGCAATACATTCTGTATTCCCAGGGAGATGGTCGCGCCCAACATGATCCACGAAAAACGCTCAACCAGATCGTTGACCGGATCCAGAATCTCACCCGGGGTTAGCGTGACACCGACACCTGCGGGTTGCAGTGCAACCTCGGTCCCCTGCACCGCTGAAATCACGCCATTGAGGGTTCTGGCCAATGCGAAAGTGACAAAAGCTCTTTCAAACAACAGTTCGTAATCTGTCGTGGCTTTCTGGTTCACAGCGGGAGTCAATGCAAGTCCAGCGATGAGCACCAGCAGTGTAGTGATTAGCCATTTTTTTTGAGCTTGACCGTAATCCATGTAAATCCGGGTGCCGTTAAAGAGTAAGTACCAACTTATACCAAGACCATGATAAGAACACCACCGACAGTCAGTCCGATACCTGCGATCTTCCGTGCGTTAACACTCTCGCCCAGCATCAACCAGGCCAACAGAACAATAAATACCACGTTGGTTTCATTGAGAACCGAGGCGACCGACGCATCAATCAGCTTGTAACCCGCCAACCACAAAATCATGGAAAGATACGAAGCCAGGAAAGACGCCATTACAACCGTAGCCCAGGGATGGGGCCGCCGGAAATTCTGTTTGACATTTTGCCACTGACCCTTCGCCACCATATACGCCAATAACCCGGTCACACCACCCGCAAGCCGCAGTTCAATAGTCCAAAGCAAAGGGCGGGCTTCAAGTATCTCCTTAACCAAAACGACACCCAGGGCCATCGTCAGCATGGATCCGACACCGAAAATTGCCCCCTTTTTTAATTGCAGGGAATCAACAGTGGCATGATGTACACGCCAGGTCACCAACAAAACACCCGAAATCACCAGGAAAAACCCTAGCCATTGCCATGGG
>CALJWY010000036.1 GCA_937974465.1 uncultured Lysobacterales bacterium
AACCGTCTTCGTCGCGACGACAACCGTCGCCGGTGAAGTACCTGCCCTCAAAGGTGGAGAAATATGTGTCAATGAAGCGCTGATGGTCGCCGTAAACCGTCCGCATCTGTCCCGGCCAGCTATCGGTGATGACCAATTGACCCTCTGCAGCTCCCTGTAGGGGATTGCCCTGGGCATCTACGATATCCAGCTGAACGCCAGGCAACGGGAAGCTGGCCGAGCCCGGTTTAAGCGGTGTGGCGCCAGGCAGCGGGCTGATCATGATGCCGCCGGTTTCCGTCTGCCACCAGGTGTCAACGATCGGGCAGTTGCCTTCACCAACAACATGGTAATACCACTCCCAGGCCTCCGGGTTAATGGGTTCACCGACCGAGCCAAGCAACCGCAGCGACTTCCTGGAGGTCTTCTTGACCGGCTCATCGCCATCTCGCATCAACGCACGGATTGCGGTTGGCGCGGTGTAACAGATGTTGACTTCATGTTTGTCACATACCTGCCAGAAACGGCTGGTATCAGGATAGTTCGGCACACCTTCAAACATCATGGTGATGGCGCCATTGGCCAGCGGCCCATAGACAATGTAGGTATGACCCGTGACCCAGCCGACGTCTGCTGTACACCAGTAAATATCACCTTCGTGGTAATCGAACACCATTTCATGGGTGAAAGAGGCGTAGACCATATAGCCGCCGGTCGTGTGCAGTACACCCTTTGGCTTACCGGTTGAACCGGACGTGTAAAGGATAAACAATGGGTCTTCTGCGTTCATTTCCTCGCAGGGACAGTCATCTGATACGTCGGCTTCAAGCTCATGGAACCAGTGATCACGACCAGGGTGCATGGCCACGTCATTTCCGGTATTGCGGACCACCAGTACAGACTCGAGAATATCCATCACGCCTTCGCGTTCACAGGCCGCATCCACGTTTTTCTTCAATGGAATACCTTTGCCGCCGCGTAAACCCTCATCTGCGGTGATCACGATGTTTGACTGGCAGTCGACGATACGACCGGCCAGGGCATCGGGTGAAAACCCACCGAACACAACTGAATGAACCGCCCCGATACGGGCGCAAGCCAGCATGGCGACGGCAGCTTCAGGAATCATGGGCATGTAGAGAGTGATACGATCACCCTTCTTGGCGCCGAGTTCTTTAAGAACATTGGCCATGCGGCATACGCGTTGATACAGCTCACCATAGGTGATATGCAGATCACGGGCAGGGTCATCGCCTTCCCAAATAATCGCAGTCTGGTCAGCGCGAGTTTCGAGGTGGCGATCAACACAGTTGTAACAAGCATTCAATGTGCCATCTTCAAACCAGCGGATATAAACGTCATTGCGGTCCCAGGACACGTCTTTAACTTTGCTGAACGGTTTGATCCAGTTGATTCTTCGGGCCTGCTCTGACCAGAAGCCGGCGCTGTCCTCAACAGACCACTTGTACATCTCTTCATATCGTGCTTGATCAACGTGCCCACGCTCCTTGGCTGCGGGTGAAACAGGGTAAATTTTGCTCATTGTCTTTCTCTACTTATTAATAAATAAAAGATTTAAAGAAGGGTTAACTCCACGTCATACCGGGTCGCCAGCCCCATCGCCATAATAATCCGGCACCAAAAAAGAGGCCGCCGAGATGTGCATAATGCGCGACTTGCGGCATCGCGCCGGTCACACCAAAAACCAATTCAGCGCCACCATAAATAAGTACAAACCACTTCGCCTTGATTGGTACCGGGAAAAAAATTAGTAACAACTTGTTATTTGGCCACATAACGCCGTACGCGAGTAGTAGACCAAAGGCTGACCCCGATGCACCAATGGTTGGGTAGATATCGCCACTGATATATTGCACCAGCAGTTGGGTAAGGCCGGCACCGAGTACACAAATTAAAAAGTATTCAACAAACCGCTTGCTGCCCCACATCTTCTCGATGGGCAGACCAAACATCCAAATGGCAAACATATTGAAAAACAGGTGATTGAAACCACCGTGCAGAAAAGCATAGCTGAAAAGTTGCCAGGGCTGGAAGTAGCCACTGTAAAGGGGCCAAAGCGCCAGTTGTGCCGAAATATTGTGCAAAAGAAAAACGATCACACATACGATGATGATACCGATTGAAATCGGTAGCCGAGTAATACCATGCAGTTTTGGCTGCTGGTTCAAATATACTCCCCGTGTCGGCCGTTTGCTGGTTTACAATATTACAATGAACAAAAAAAATCTGATTGACACACGTCATGTAAAAACGGTGACAGTGTACGCTTCTTCCAGCTCCGCACTGAAACCTGTCTATTATGACGCCGCGAGGCGCTTGGGTGAGATTTTAGCAGGTGCTGGAAAATCGATTGTTTATGGCGCCGGCGGTCACGGATTGATGGGTGCGGTGGCGGACGGTGCTCTAAGCAGGAATGGAGAGGTATATGGCGTGGTACCACAGTTCTTGCAGGACCTCGAACTGACCCATGAAGGCTTGACCCGGTTAAAAATTGTTGAAGATATGCACACACGTAAACAACTCATGCTCCAGGACTCTGACGCCGTGGTTACACTTCCCGGTGGCTCGGGAACCTATGAGGAGATGTTCGAGGCCGTGACCATGAAACGCCTGGGCCAGTGGGTGGGACCGATTATCGTGGTTAATACCAACGGGTTTTATGATGGTTTGCTGGAGTTCATGCATCACAGCATTGCAGAGCGCTTCATGGGCAGTAATCACTTGAAAATGTGGTCGGTTGTCGACGAGCCTGAAGACGTTTTGGACGCGATCAATGGTTCTGAACAATGGGATTCCAGTGCGCTTCAATTTGCCAATGTAACGGCAGCAAACGCATGAGTGACAAGCCGCTACAGCCGATTCGCAGATTACCCGCAGCACGCGGACTGGCATGGGTGTCGGGCAGTTGGGGCCTGGTTAAACGCCAACCCATTCGACTTCTGTTGATAAGCCTGTTTTTTCAGTTTTTCCTGGGCTTTTCCCAGGCACAACTCATTGGGCTTCTGGTCATCTTGTGCCTGCCTGTGCTCAGCGCGGGAATGTTGCATGCTTTTTTCCTTGTCGAGCGCGGCGAAAAGCCAATGCTGGCAGTATTATTCCTGCCGTTTACCGCCAAGAAGGTCATCGGTCAGCTGCTGCTTCTGGGTGGTGTGGTGATGGTACTTGGGTTGCTGGTCATTTCCCTGGTGCTGGCAGGTCAGATGGCCGACCTTGACCCCGAGATTCTCTCAAGGGTTGAGCAGGGTGACCTGGAGGCCCTGCAACTGATTGATCCCCAGGTGCTGCAAGATACGGTCTTGGCCATGGCCATAGGTGCTGCTGTCAGCGGTAGTATCAATTATTTCGCCGTGCCCTTGATTTGGTTCCGGCAACAAGGCATGGGGACTGCCATTGTGATGGGCCTGAGAGCGCTGGGGCGCAACTGGAAGCCTTTATTACTGATCGGGCTTTTGCTCGGCGCGCTGGCGGTACCGATGGTGTTGCTGTTTGGTTCTTTTTACCTGTCAGCCCTCAACGGGGAAGCGACATCCACCTTGCTGGCGGTATTGTTATTGGTGCTCGGGCCGATGTTCCAGCTACTTCTGTTTGGTACCCAGTACCTGGCATTCCGGGATATTTTCGGCCTTGGTGAAGATGGCGGGGAAGACGATAACAAGCCGGTTGATCAGCTGGTCGCCTGATCAACCTCTTCCGTTTCTTTGTCCTTGATCAGGATACGGGAAAACAAAATACCAATTTCGAACAACAGCCACATGGGCAGGGCCAACAGTGTTTGCGAAATGACGTCCGGGGGAGTCAGGATCATTCCCAGGGCGAATGCGCCGACAACGATATATGGTCTCCAGCTGGCCAGTTTCTCAGCTGTCGTAATACCGGTAGCGACCAGGATAATGGTCGCAATTGGTACCTCAAAGGTGATACCAAAAGCCAGGAACAGCGTCATGACAAAGTCGAGGTACTTGCTGATATCTGTCATGACGGCAACACCTTCGGGTGCGACTCGGGTCAGGAATCCGAATACCAGCGGAAAGACAACAAAGTAAGCAAACGCACAACCGGCATAAAAAAGAAAAACCGATGACAGTAACAGGGGCCGAGCCAAGCGCTTTTCATGCTTGAAAAGCGCCGGGGCGACAAAGGCCCATAATTGATACAGTACAACCGGTATGGAGATCATGACCGACAAGAGCAGTGTCAGCTTGAATGGGGTCAGAAAAGGTGATGCTACGTCGATGGCAATCATGCTGCTGCCTTGCGGTAGCTGTGCCATCAGCGGTGAAGCCAGGGTTTCGTATAGGTAACGGGAGAAGGGTAGCAACACGATCAAAACCACGAAGACTGAAAGACACGCTTTTAGCAAGCGACTGCGTAGTTCAACGAGGTGTTGAAGAAAGCTTAACTCCTGGTCTTCCTCGGGCAACTCAGCCATCTTTTTCTTGTCCTGAATCAGCGTCCTGATCTGCTGCTTTTTCCAGGCCTTCGGTTTCTTTCAGCGGTTGTTCTTGGGTTTTTAACTCGGACTGATCGGAATTGAGACCGGAAATATCGGACAGGTCCTTACCTATTTGTTTGAATTCCTTCTGCGCCTGCTTGATGGGTGCGGAAAGGTCAGCGTCGGCCATCTCTGATTCAATGGTGTGCCGGAGACTGTTCCAGCTAGCCCTGGCCTTTCGCACGAAGCCCCCAACCGTGCGCGCGACGCCCGGCAGGCGTTCCGGACCAAGAACCAGTAAACCAATCAGGGCGAGCAGAAAAAGCTCGGCAAAACCAACATCAAACATCTGGGTCAGTAGGGCTTGATGCCGTCACGTTTTCCTTTTTCTGTTCGGTTTCCGTGGCAGTTTTTTCCTGGTTTACCAATTTGTCAGTTTCTTCGCTTTCGGGTTCATCTTCTATACCTTTGCGAAAACCCTTCACGGCACTGCCCAGGTCTGAGCCAATATTGCGCAAGCGCTTGGTGCCGAAAACCAACATGACAATCACAAGCAGGATCAGAAGCTGAGTGACACTTATTCCACCAATCATGATATAGCTCCGAAGTTTTCAGAATGTATGAAGTTTATCCCAAACCAGGTGGTTTGGCTTCATAAAACAGGATTTGCGCAGGATGTTTAGTAAATTCGCCTGCGCAGGATCGTCATGCCGGCAAACATCAGGACAAGAATTGCCAGCAGGCGTCCGGTCAGATTCAGTGTGGGAATGGATGTATATTCGTTTTCGTTATTGTCGTTGCTGCTAGTGACGCAAGCGGGAGGTGAGGCTATCGCCAGGCTCTCAAAACCAGTTTCGCTGGTTACACCGGCCGGGGTAGCGATACCTGTGGCTGGGTCAATTTGCAGAATCTGGCTCGGCTGGCCGTATTTGCTGCGGTCGGTAATTGCCCATAAATCACCATCACTATCAAAGGCCAACCCGCCCTCTTCGTAATCATCGACCAGATTGCCCAATGGTCCTATCATCGTGGCGAGACCAGTAGAGATATCTATGCTGTACAAGTTTGGAGAGTCGACACCCCCGCCCTCTAATTGCCCGTTACCCAACCCGTACAATATCGGTGGATCGCTGCTTGCAGCGATGGCACTTATGTTTACGCCAAGGGAGCCTATGGCTTCAGCATTTATAATATCAGCACTACCATCGGCCAGGTCAACGCTGTACAAGGTTTTGGTGTTCACTGAGGTGACGTATAAAGAGCCGTCACAACTAAATGTCATGCCAAAATCATTACTACCGTTGGTAGGAAGGCCAGTTAAGGAAATCACGTTATTAAAATTAACTGATCCGTAGGTATTGATCGGATACAAGATCAGGTATCCGGACTGACTACCATCATCAATACCCCAAAGTGTGTTGTTGGGGGCAAATGCCAAGCCTTCTGTATCATAGTGATTGTAGACATCACCGGAATCTAGCGGACCCCTTAGCTGGTCACCACCGTTTTCGAGATCAATCCAGTACAGGCTGTCCATGTCATTAGATTGGCTGTCCGAATTAACGCTGTGCGCCCACTGCTCAGCATTCGCACTGGCGGCGAATAGTGAAACCAGCATTATCAGGGAGTAGCGAAAATTTTTGTTCATAGGTCAGGCAACGTCCAGCCTTGTTGCATCAGCAACTGGACGGTTATGCTATCAGAAAAAATAGCAATTACAAAGCCTTATATACAGTTCTGTGTATGCAACAATAGACTGTTGTAAAGATGCAACAATGCGATCAAGATCCGTGGTTCCTGAGATAATCATGACATTCCAGCCTAATTCTTGGAACAACAAGCGTTTAGCCTATGCAAAAGCACCAAAACTGACCTGCGGCTTGCCTGGCGCAAGGCAATTACGCTTCGTGTGTCGTATTTTGACAACATAAGAATTTTACGATGGGAAGTGCGCCTGTGACATTGGGACAACCGTAAACAGCGGCATGCAAGACTTGATGCCACGCTCAGGCATTGCGTGAAGCCGTCGCTGCGTTCACAATTCATGCATGGACATATTCAGAGTTTTCCAGGTAGAGGCAGCGCATCGCCTGCCCAATGTGCCAGAGGGGCACAAGTGCGCACGTTTGCATGGCCACTCGTTTCGCATAGAGGTGCATGTAAGCGGTCCGGTCGATGAGAAAGACGGCTGGGTGATGGATTTTGCAGATTTACGGAGAGTGTTTCAGCCTGTCTATGACCAACTTGATCATCATTACCTGAATGAGATCGATGGTCTGGAAAATCCCACCAGTGAGAACCTGGCCAAGTGGATTTGGCAGCAATTAAGCTCCGGGCTCGATGGTTTGAGCAAAATAGTCGTGCAGGAAACCTGCAACGCCGGGTGCATTTACCGGGGCGTTTGATAAGCGACTTCAGGTCACCAAGAACCGATTAGCAGCCTGCACAACCCTGCTTGTTATCGCAAAACGGCTTTTTACTTGATTTTCCGCAGCGGCATAGTGCACCACCCATGGTGATACATTCCTGTCCCTTCTTATTGTAAATCCGAAGGTAACCGCGGAATTTCAGGGGGCCATTTTTCACAGCGGTTACCGTTACGGTCTGGGGCCGGCTAACCGGCATCCAGTCTGAAAGCTGTGAGACGGCGCCACCGTCAAAAAATTCGATTTCAAGGTGTTGGTCATCACAAATCGGTTTTGATTTTGAGCCACCACAGCGGCACAAATTAAGACTGTTGGAATGTGTGACACTTCCATCTTCATCGATCAACGTGATATTGCCCGTCATCTTCAATGGTCCACCAGTGGTCACCAGCACTTCGTTGGCTACCTCGAGACGTTTGGGAACACGTTTGTTACCACGTTGCTCGTGAAACCATCGGTCCAGTGCTATCTCATCGGTGGATTCCGGTTTTTCGCCCCCGACTTCTGGTACAGTAGAACCGTCCAGATTGGGGTTGCTTTGCGGATAAGGGGCTTGCGGGTCGGTGTGAGACCAATTGAGGTTTTTGGCGAAAGCCTTGTTTGAGTCATCCATGACTACTTCTCCAGGAAAATCCTTTTCCTTTTAGTACTCGGAATACCAGAATACGCTTTTTAACCACAAATACAAGGCTTTAATGAAAAATTTAATTAACGTATTGATGGCTTCTCTAGCATTGACCGCAGTTATATCGGTCAGGGCCATCGCAGCACCGCCATCAATACCGGATAGAGAGCGTGGCGAAGGTCCGTTTGAGCGCCTTATTTTACGTGGCGTTACCGTTGTAAATGGTGAAGGGGCGCCACCCACGGGGCCTGCAGATGTGCTGATTGAGGGCAACCGTATTGCCGAGATTCGCAATCTTGGATTATACAAGCCGGCTCCGCAAAGTAGACGTATACAGGCGCTACCTGGCGACCGCGTGATGGATCTTGAAGGGCACTATCTTCT
>CALJWY010000037.1 GCA_937974465.1 uncultured Lysobacterales bacterium
CACCTGGATTTCTATGCGATCAGCCAGGCCGGCGGCGACGATATTCTTGGCCACGTAACGCGATGCATATGCCGCGGAGCGATCAACTTTTGATGGATCCTTACCGGAAAACGCCCCACCGCCATGCCGTGCCACACCACCATAGGTATCGACGATAATCTTGCGGCCGGTTAAGCCGGCGTCTCCAACGGGACCGCCAATTTCGAAGCGTCCGGTTGGGTTAATGTGATACTTGGTGTTTTCATCCAGCCAGCTCGCAGGCAATACAGGCTTGATGATCTCTTCCATCACCAGTTCCTTGATTTGCGACTGCGTAGAATCACGGTGATGCTGTGTGGACAATACAACCGCATCAATACCCACCGGCTTGTCGTCCACGTAACGGAAAGTCACCTGGCTCTTGGCGTCCGGACGCAAATGAAATCTGCCGTCATTGGTATTTCTGCGCACTTCCGCCTGTTTCTTGACCAACTCGTGCGCGTAGTAAATTGGCGCCGGCATTAACACGTCGGTTTCATTGGAGGCATAGCCGAACATCAAGCCCTGGTCGCCGGCACCCTGCTGTTCAGGAGACTGCCGGTTTACACCCTGGTCAATATCACTGGACTGCTTACCGATGATGTTGATAACACCACAAGTGTGGCCGTCAAAGCCATATTCGGACGATTCATAACCGATTTTCACGATGACTTTGCGGATAATAGCTTCCAGGTCGACCCACGCGTCAGTGGTTATCTCACCACCCACGATGGCGACACCGGTCTTGATGAAAGTCTCGCAGGCCACATGGGCTGCAGGATCTTCTTTGATAATGGCATCCAGTACGGCATCAGAAATCTGATCGGCGACTTTGTCAGGATGGCCTTCGGAAACGGATTCCGATGTAAACAGATAATTACTCATTTCTCATACGCTCCAGTGAAACATATCTCTCTATTCGAATTAAGAGATATATTCTAAAGCAAGTATTCCAAAAATGCATCTATGTATGGAAAATCTCTCGCAAGCGAGTGTATCGATGTACGCCAACCCTGATTGAGAATTGGATACGGATCAGTGCATAATAGGCCGCTATCTTCACGGGCCGATCAGGCCAGACTCAGCGGGAGACTAAGAAAGTGACAGAAACCCTTGTCATGAGTGATTCAATGATGATCTCAGGAATCATTCTTGCAATTACATTTATCGGCATTTTCACCGAAACATTGCATGGGTTCCATCGCGCCAAGTTCGCAATGATGGGCGCCATCATGATGATAATTGCTGGTCAGTATTACGGTTTTTATGACTCAAAACTTGCAGTTCTCGCAATTGACTGGAATGTCGTGTTCCTGCTGGGCTGCATGATGGCAATAGTTTCCATCATGATTCCTACCGGCGGTTTCGAGGCCATGGCCAATTACATGGCCAAAATCAGCAAGGGCAGACAGTTCGTCCTGATGGTTCTGCTGGGGACAGCAGTCACCGGCCTGTCATTGCTGCTGGACAACGTCACGACCGTGGTTATTTTTGGCCCGTTGATAATATTGATTGCGCGGGCAATGAAAGTTACCCCTATCCCATTCCTGATGGCTGCCGCCCTTTTTTCTAATACCGGCGGTGTTGCAACCCTGGTCGGTGATCCACCCAACCTGATGATTGGTTCCGCAAAGGGGATCGATTTCAACACCTTCCTGATTCACATGGGTGGCATGACATTCATGGCATGGATCACCGTGATGTTTGTGCTGCGCTTCCTGTTTCGCAAAGAGCTTGCAATCGTACCTGAGGGTGAGTTCCACGAAAAAAATGAATACAAGGACCGTAAACTCTGGAACCAGTCATTATTTGTCCTGGGCCTGATGGTCGTCTTATTCACAATTCACCACTCCATAGGCTGGGAGCCCTGGATGGTTTCAGCAGCGGGCCTGACTTTGCTGGTGTTCATTGCCAAGCGCGTTGAAATGGACCATGCGATGGAGGATGTTGAAATCCCCTTGCTGATCTTTTTCATCTCCTTGTTTGTCGTTGTTGGCGGAGTCGAACACAGTGGCTTCCTTCGTTACCTCGGGCAGTTCATCATTCCGTTTGTACAAGAGGATTTGTTGACGGCGACATTGGTTCTGATGTGGGTGGCGGCTGTTCTTTCCGCCGCGATCGACAATATTCCGTTCACTGCTGCCATGATCCCGATACTGCTTGGAATGGAAGCGCAAGGCATTCATGTCACACCCCTGTGGTGGGCGCTGGCTGCCGGGGTTGGCATGGGTGGTAACGGGACACACATTGGCTCAACCGCCAATGTCTATATTTTCACAATTTCGGAACGACTGGCCAAACGTGAAAATGATCCATCGCTGGCAATTACGCCCTGGATCTGGTTCCGTTACGGGACTCCCGCGATGGTTGCCACGCTGATTGTTTGTAGTTTCATCTTCTACTTTTTCTTTGATTTTTACGATCAGTCAGTGATCACAAACCATGGTGCAGCCACAGCAGCACCTTCGCATTGATATGACCCTTGCAGCCAACCAGGCAGCCCGGCCATGCCGGGCTTTTTTTGCCATGAGACTTGAGACCAGGACCAAAAATGACTGACCCGACCCGTCGAAACATCCGGAGTTTTGTATTGAGAAAGGGCCGCCTGACATCAGCTCAGCAGTTTGCCCTGGATGAGTTATGGCCCTACTACGGCATTAAGAAAGGTCAGACTTTTCTGAAATTTGATGACTATTTTGATCGCCAGGCGGACGTCATTGTTGAAATCGGATTTGGTAATGGCGAGTCCACCTGGCAAATGGCCCAACATGAAGACGACAAGAATTTTATTGGCGTCGAAGTTCACGAACCGGGTGTTGGCCAGCTGTTAATGGCTCTTGAAGAGCACAACATAGAAAATGTGCGCATTGCCTGCGAGGATGCTGTGCCATTTATTGAACAACGAATCGCGCCGGCAAGCCTGGCCGGGGTGCGCATATATTTCGCTGACCCATGGCCCAAGAAACGCCATCACAAGCGCCGCATCATCCAACCCGGGTTTGTCGCACTGTTGGCAACACGAATTGCGGCAGGTGGAATACTGCACCTGGCCACGGATTGGCAGCCGTATGCCGATCACATGCTGGAGGTCATGCAAACCTGTCCGGATTTTGAGAACCTTTCAGCAGATGGTGACTACTGTGAACGGCCCGAATGGCGCCCATCGACCAAGTACGAAGAACGCGGCAAACGTCTCGGACACGAAGTTCGGGATCTTTTATATCGCAGGAAATAACAGAAACACCCTATTTCCATTGATATCACGGTAAAATCAATCTCGGATGAAGCTATCAGCTTGATGATCTCCATGATCAGAAAGTTTACAGGTTTACGATAAAAGCGATGGAAGCAGGCCTCACACTTACAACTGACATGATGCTGGTTTTGGCTGTATTGGCCATTACCGTGGCCTTGTTCGTATTCGAAGTGGTCAGGGTCGATGTCGTGGCTTTATGTGTAATGGTGCTGCTTGGCTTGCTGGGCCTCGTGCCTTCCGATCAGCTGTTCAATGGTTTTGCGTCCAATGCCGTTATTTCTATTATTGCGGTGATGATACTCGGAGCGGGTCTCGACAGAACCGGGGTCATGACGGTGGTGGCCGCATTTATCCTGCGCATAGGCGGCAAAACTGTCGGTAAAATCATTCCGCTCATTTCCGGCACCGTAGGCGGGATCTCGAGCCTCATGCAAAACGTCGGCGCCACCGCTTTGTTTCTGCCGGTTGTTTCCCGCATTTCGGTGCGTACCGAAATTCCACTCTCGCGGCTGCTGATGCCAATGGGCTTTTGCGCGATTATGGGTGGCACCATCACCATGGTCGGTTCGTCACCATTGATCCTGCTGAATGACCTGATTTCAGCATCCAATGCGTCACTGCCATCCGGGGCAGAAACCCTGGGCAGTTTCGAGTTATTTGATGTGGCGCCCATTGGTCTTGCCTTGCTTGCCAGTGGAATTATCTACTTCCTGGTTGTTGGCAAATGGTTACTGCCTGAAAACAAGATTGAGTCCTCGGCGGCGCCCGCACGCACAAAGAGCTATTTTGCCGACACCTATGGTATCGAGGGTGATGTGTATGAATTGCTGGTAACGGTGGATAGCCCACTGGTCGGTATGCGCGTCGGTGACGCCGAAAAGCTCGAGGGCATACCAAGATTGCTGGCCATTCGAAACACGGACGAGCCGCGCATGGCGCCGCCTTCAGATGAAATGATCTGGGTAGGTACGATCCTGGGTGTCATGGGAACCCGCGATATTGTCGGGCGTTTTGCGCTGGATTATCACTGCCGCTTACAACCCCGCGTGAAAACCTTTGGAGGATTGTTCAATCCAAGCCGTGCAGGCATCTCTGAAGTTGTCATCCCGCCTGGTTCCAAGATGATTGGCCAAACCATCGGTGAGGCCCGTTTGCGCACTCGTTACGGCATCAGCGTGCTGGCGGTTAACCGGCGAGGCAATGTCCTTATTGAAAATGTTCGCGAACATGAGCTCGAAGCCGGTGACTGCCTGGTGAGCCATAGCACCTGGCGGGATTTATCCGCCTTGCAAAACGACCGCAAGTTTATCGTGGCCACCGACATTCCCAAGGAGGAGCAGCGACCACAGAAAGTCGGCTATGCCCTGACCTTTTTTGCCCTGTCCATCAGTATGATCATGTTTACGGACTTCAGGCTTTCCATCGCCCTGCTGGTTGGAGCCCTGGGGATGATACTAACCAAGGTGCTCAGCATTGACGAGGCCTACAACTCCGTCAGCTGGAAAACCGTATTCCTGGTGGCCAGCCTGATCCCAATTGGTCTTGCCAGGGAGCTCACCAGCACCGCAGCCTGGATTGCTCAGCAAGCAATGGTTTTACTGGGTGGATTGCCGGATATTGCCATGCAAATTGTCATCGCTGTTCTGGCCACCTTTTTCAGCCTGGTCATGTCAAACGTTGGGGCCACTACCATCCTGGTGCCTATCGCGATTAGCATTGCCCTTGCGACAGGGGCCAACCCGACCATGTACGCACTGATCGTAGCTCTCTCCACCTCCAATGCGTTTATCCTGCCCACCCACCAGGTGAATGCGCTGATAATCGGCCCGGGCGGATACCGGGTGGCGGATTTTGTTCGCGTGGGAAGTGGCATGACAGTGATTTTCCTGATCGTCATGTTGAGTATGGTCAACCTGGTATTCTGAGGCCAAAACCGATGCCCTACTACATTAGCCCTCCACCACAGGGACCATTAACCCGAATTGTCGCAGCCATCGTTGCCGTGTTTGCGCTGGTGGGCGCCTTTATGATCGGCATCGCAGCATTCCTGGTGATCGGTGGCATTGCGCTTGTTGCCGGTCTTGCAATCTGGCTAAGGGTTGCATGGATAAGGCGGCAATTGCGAAAAAGGGGTGTCGACCTGGGTGTAAAAAGTGATTCTGAGATGGGAAGAAAGAGAGAATCCGGGCATGTAATCGATGCGGAATACACGGTAGTTAACGATCGCGAACAGCAAAAAGACAAATAAAAATAAAACTGGCGTTGAAAAAACAATAATCCCAACTAGACTTAGTGTGTATATCCTCAAAGGTGGTTGCAAAACATGTCAGTAGTTTCTGAAATATTAGATAACAAAGGTGGGATGGTGCTTTCCGTCGACATTAACGAATCTGTTCTGGATGCCATCAACCTGATGGCCCAGGTCAATATTGGTGCCGTTCTGGTGCAACATAATGACATGATTTCCGGTATTTTTACCGAGCGCGACTACCTCCAGAAAATTGCGCTGAAATCCAAATCATCTCAAGACACCCGCGTCGGGGATGTAATGACCACACCCGTGGTTTCTGCCGATCCAGGTGATTCTATTCAGCAGTGCATGGAAACCATGACCACCTGCCGCTGCCGCCACCTGCCGGTGGTCAATGATGGCAAGCTGCTTGGAATTGTCTCCATTGGTGACCTGGTTAAGAAAATGCTGGATGAAAAAGAGGTCGAAGTCGAGCAATTAAACCAGTACATAACCGGCACATACTAAAACCCATCCAGGGGCTGCGTGCTAATACGGCCCAAATCAATTTTCTATACTTTGTTTACGAGCCTTGTCGTGGGCCGCCTGTAACGCCTCGTCTATTTCCGCCTGCGTGCTTTCGCTCGTACCCGTCGCCTTGTAGTGTTGTTTCAGGGTTTCCTCAACCTTGGTAAAAAGCACATCGATAGATGGTACGGCGGCGCTTTCCTGTTCCGAGTGGTTGCCAAACAAGTTGATCCATTGTTCTGTTCCACGGCCTATTTCAATGACTTGTTTAAACTCCCGGTCAGGCTCGGCCCCTCCCCTTAGCAAACCAATCAGGGTTGCGACCAATGAGACCGGCACAAGCAACAGGTCACGAAAACCATCGGCCATCAGCTTGAACTGAAAGACAAGGGAATTTCGAAACAATTCACCACGTGGGGAAGCGTTGTTTTCACTCATGCTGAAGCTCCAAAATATTCTCTGATGGCATCGTTGACCGAATACATCAAACCGTTGCTTATTATGTCAGGAAGCTCTGATTTATGCTGGACGAAATTGATTGTGATTAAAAAATATTCAGACTCACACGCGAAACGCCCCCGGGCAAGTAACGAGACAGGTGCAATAGCTGGCCAGAACAACATTTGTGCAACGGAAGGTGGCCCTTTTGGATGTAAGATACGAGTCTATGAATGAAGCAGGGACTCCTTAGCCTACTCAGCATGAAACTATCGCAGGGATTTGCCCCGGTTGCACTGGCGGACGCACGTATATTGATTCTGGGCTCCATGCCCGGCAGTGCGTCACTACAGGCAACCCGGTATTACGCATTCACCCGAAACGCCTTCTGGAAAATTATGGGTGATTTGTATTCTGCCGGCCCCGAGCTTGACTATTCACTGCGACTGCAAAAACTGGTGGAAAATAAAATTGCCCTGTGGGATGTCATAGCAAGTTGCCATCGGCCCGGCAGCCTGGATTCGGACATTTCAAGAAAAGGCCTGGAAACCAACAATTTTAAAGATTTTTTTGCAGAGCACCCCCACATCAGCCATATTTGCTTCAATGGGCAAAAAGCTGCCACGCTTTTCAGGACGATGGTGTTGGCAGACCTGGACAATAGCTTTAAGACCATTACGCTGCCATCGACAAGCCCTGCACACGCCGCCAAAAGCTATGCTGCCAAGCTTGCAGCCTGGTCCGTTATTAAGACCCTATAAGCCGCCATTATGGACCGTGGCGGATAACGCATTACTGTCTTTTACGATAGTCCAGCCAACACTCAATACCCTGGGCATTGAGCTTGACATCCGGTTGCAGTAAATAACGACACTGGTCTTCGGACAGTGTCACGCCGTGTGCGGTTAATCTCCCTGATAGCCAGGCCCAGATCGCCGCTGCGATTTTTTCTGTACGCTGATCGTCATCTTCGAACTGCTCGCCAAATTCAGCAAATGCATCAACACCCTCAAGCATTTGCGTGGCGAGCTGCTGGACATCGTCAACCCGGCCATAATGGGTCAGGTACATACAGTCGGGTTGATTGGCAACCAGCCGGCGCACCGATTCCTTAAGCGCCGGAGGGTCAAACTGGACGGGGGTCGTTGTTGGAATAACAAACGCGCCCTTGTGAGTATCAAATTCCCGGTAGGACAAGCCAAAGG
>CALJWY010000038.1 GCA_937974465.1 uncultured Lysobacterales bacterium
AGTCGTTGAGGGATCTTGGTCCCTGGGGACAGCGTTTCCCGGAACCGTTGTTTGAAGGCCGTTTTGTGGTTGAAGACAAGCGGGTGGTAGGCGCCGCGCATTTGAAAATGCAACTTCGCTCGCCCGGTGCTTACGAAAGCATCGATGCCATCGCTTTTGGACGCCTCCCCGAAGACCTGCCTGGCAGCGAGACGGTTGGGTTTATTTATAAACTGGACATCAATCATTTTCGCGGCCAGAAGACCTGCCAGCTTATGATTGAACAAATACTTGACGAAGATTGAGCTCAGAAGAGGGGTCAGAGTCAATTGCCAGAGTAAGCTCGAAAGACCGGGAATGAAAGATAAACACCATTTACCCTGGTACTTGACTCTGACCCCACACTTTTTTCTTTTTACTTGGTGTAAAATGCAGCGCTTTTCAAATTTAGGGCAATAGCGTGGAAACCAACCAGATTAGTAATCAAATCGAAGACCTGCAACAGCGCTCTGACGCGCTCAGGGGGTATCTTTGACTATGCCGGCAAAAAAGACCGGCTGGAAGAAGTAAGCCGCGAACTGGAAAACCCTGACATCTGGAATGATCCCGCGCTGGCCCAGTCGCTGGGTCGTGAGAGGGCTTTGCTTGACGGAATCGTCAGCACCCTGGATCGGGTGTCGCAGGTGCTCGCTGATAATTCCGAGATGCTGGAGATGGCCATCGAAGAAGAGGATGAAGATATCCTCGACCTGGTCAGTTCAGAGATTACTGATGTTGAAACCGAAGTGGGCAAGCTGGAGTTCCAGCGCATGTTCAGAGGGGAGATGGACGCCAATCCCTGCTACCTGGACATCCAGGCGGGCTCCGGTGGCACGGAGGCCCAGGACTGGGCTGAAATGCTGTTGCGTATGTATTTGCGTTGGGTTGAACGCCGTGGCTGGAAGGGTGAACTGATCGAAGTGTCAGCGGGCGATGTTGCAGGTATCAAGAGCGCCACGATCCATATCACCGGAGAATACGCCTATGGTTGGTGCAAAACCGAAATCGGCGTGCATCGGCTGGTTAGAAAGTCGCCCTTTGATTCCGGCAATCGTCGCCATACCTCGTTCGCCGCCGTGTTCGTTTCACCGGAAGTGGACGACAATATCGAAATTGATATCAACCCGGCCGACCTGCGTATCGATGTCTACAGGGCTTCCGGCGCAGGCGGGCAGCACGTCAACCGCACCGAGTCTGCAGTTCGTATCACCCATATCCCGACCAACACGGTGGTGCAATGCCAGAACGACCGTTCACAGCACAAGAACAAAGACCACGCGATGAAGCAGTTACGGGCTAAACTATACGAACTGGAGCTGTCGAAGCGAAACGCAGAGAGCCAGCAGCTGGAAGATTCGAAATCCGACATTGGCTGGGGCAGCCAGATCCGTTCATACGTTCTGGACGCCTCGCGTATCAAGGATTTGCGGACCAACGTGGAAACGGGTAATACCCAGGCCGTGCTTGACGGCGATCTTGATCAATTTGTAGAAGCATCCCTCAAACAGGGCCTCAGTGAAGACGATTAGTAACAATTTGCCTGGAATTCAGCTTGGAAACCCGGCTTGGGAAATCAGAACAGGAATTAACGCGTGAGTAAACAAAACCCGAAAAACACCACCGCAGATACCTCGTCGGAAGAAAACCGCCTGATCGCAGAGCGGCGGGAAAAACTGCACGCGTTGAAAGCCGAAAGCAACGCCTATCCCAACGATTTTCACCCCAACACCAACGCGGCTGAACTGCAGCGGCGATTTGCGGATGACGACACCGAGACACTGGCGCAGGTTGACGAAACGTTTGCGCTTGCTGGCCGCATGCTGGCCAAGCGGGTGATGGGCAAGATTGCCTTCGTCAAGGTGCAGGATGGCACCGGCAGCATGCAGTTTGTTGTGCAAAGGGATAATCTCCCTGAAGGCATCTACCAGCAGTTCAAACAATGGGATATCGGTGACATCATTGGCGGCAGTGGGCCAATTTTCCGGACCCAGAAAGGTGAACTGTCGGTGAAACCGTCCGAGTTACGACTGTTGACCAAATCACTCAGGCCGTTGCCGGAGAAATTCCACGGCCTGACCGATACGGAAACCCGTTACCGACAGCGTTATGTCGACCTGATCATGAATGAGGAAACCAGGAAAGTTTTCCATACACGATCAAAAATCATCCGTTTTATCCGTGACTTTATGGAAGCACCGGGGCGCGAGTTTCTCGAGGTTGAAACACCGATGATGCACCCAATCCCGGGTGGCGCAACTGCGCGGCCCTTTGTGACCCACCATAACGCACTCGATTTGCAAATGTACCTGCGCGTTGCACCTGAGTTGTATCTGAAGCGCCTCACTGTGGGCGGGCTCGACCGGGTTTATGAAATCAACCGAAACTTCCGTAACGAAGGCGTATCCACACGGCATAACCCAGAGTTCACCATGCTCGAGTTTTACTGGGCCTACGCCACTTACGAAGACCTGATCGATTTGACAGAGAAGATGCTGCAAGGGCTCGCGCTAGAGGTCACCGGTGGCACCACTGTGGAATTTGAAGGTCGGAACCTCGAGTTCAAGGCACCGTTTGACCGTATGAGCGTGGAAGAATCGGTACGTAAATATAATCCGGACCTGGCGAATGCTGATTTGTGGGACGCTGCAACGCTCAAGAAAGCGTGTGCCGAGCGGGAGATTCATATCGATGACAGCTGGGGCGAGGGCAAGGTGCTGATTGAATTGTTTGACGCGACCGTCGAATCAAAACTGCTCAACCCCACGTTCATCACGGCGTACCCGACCGAGGTTTCGCCGTTGTCACGCCGCAATGACGATAACCCGTTAATCACCGATCGTTTTGAGTTATTTATAGCCGGTCGTGAAATAGCCAATGGCTTCTCGGAATTAAATGATCCGGAAGACCAGGCTGCCCGCTTCCAGGAGCAGGTATCGCAAAAAGACGCCGGTGATCTCGAGGCGATGCACTATGATTCCGATTATATCCGTGCATTGGAGTATGGCATGCCGCCAACGGCGGGCGAGGGCATCGGTATTGACCGGTTGGTGATGCTGCTGACCGATTCACCGTCAATCCGGGACGTATTGTTATTCCCCTATATGCGTCCAGAAGCGTGATGCCGTGAACCTGGGGTTGATTTAAAACACGCTAGCTTTTTTTAGATCGTGCGCGTCGCAACTCCATCGGGTGCACGGCGCGGCGTAACTTATCAAATATGTGGACGATTGCGTCCCAGGGATGATGCTTTATCATCCTTGGTCCGGCATAGCGCATGACTTCCCTGACATGTTCCCGTTGTTGTGGCTTATAACAGTGAATGGGGCAGTTGGCACAAGTGGGCTTGGCCTGACCATAGGGGCACTTTGCCAGGCGCTGCTCTGAATAACCCATCAGGTTTGAACAGGATTCACACAGGCTGCCATCGCTCAGGCCGTGATGGTCTTTGCAGTATATGCCTGTCATTTTCACCAGCGTCTGGTGTTCTTTTTTTAGTCTTCCGGTCAATGGTTCCATGGTCTAAGCATAACAATTATTTCTGGTATTAACCTGACCAGAGTCAAATTGGTCGCGATTTCCATCTTTTACAATCAGGCATTGAACATAAATTTCCCCAGGGTGCATCCAAACCCCTGAAATTTACATCTCTAAGAGTAAGAACACATTATTCGCAGGAGAAAGATATGCAAGATGTTGGAATAGGTGCAGGCTTGGTAAGCCTGGCGTTTTGGGGGTTTATAGCCACCGCCGTCGTGGCGGGAATGTGGGATAGCATCCGTAAGAGGGAAGCGAAACATGAAACGGTTCGCCGCCTGGTGGAGAGTGGTCAGTCCCTCGATGGGGATTTGATGGATAAGTTGGTCGCCCTGACCGACAACAAAAGCGAACGCCCGGACCGGGTTTTCTTCCTTACCGGGCTTTGGATACTTCCGGTGTCGCTTGGTTTAGCCGTTTTCGGTTTGATCATGAATGGCTATTATCCCGAGACTTATGCACCGCTTATGGGGGCAGCCGCAATGACCGGCATTTTAGGCTTTGGGTTTCTCCTGGCGTCCAAAATTGTGGGCCGCTGGTATTCGGATAAAAGCTCGTCGATTGATATCTGAGGAGATAGTTGGTGCACAAAGCACAGGACTATTACCCAGGTTGCCCTGAGCCGATGATTGTCAGCTTTGCACGCACCGGTGACCGCGGCGCCTTCGAGGAACTGGTGCGGCGTAGACAGTCATCTGTACGAAACCTGATGAGAAGTTGCTGCGGCGACGCCACATTGGCTGATGACCTTGCCCAGCAGGTTTTTCTGCGGGTGTGGGTGAAGATTCATACCCTGAGGAAGGCCAGCGCCTTCAATGCCTGGCTCAAACGCGTGGCGATAACCGTTTGGTTGCAGTATTTGCGAAAAAACGATGCACTTCGGGACGCAGACGAGCTGCACGAGTCAGATTCAGTGACAAGGGAAACACAGGGTATGGGCGTGGACCTGGACCAGGCGCTTGCGACACTGCCAGCGACGGTACGCCTGTGCATTATTTTGTCTTACCAGGAGGGAATGTCGCATAGGGAAATTGCCGAAGTAAGCAATATTCCCCTGGGAACGGTTAAATCCCATATCAACCGGGGAGCACAGAAATTACAGGACATTCTGGCGTTATATGACAAATCAGAAACGGAGCGGCAACATGAACAGTGATCGCATTGCCGGTTTAGAATCTCTTTTCGCAGACAGGAATGCGGAACTGGAAGGTCAGGAGTTCACCCACCAGGTAATGAGCCGGACACGCCGGATTAGAAACTACGTGTTGGTCTCTTTAGCTGCCCTGGCGATAATTTCCGTGTTGAGCGTCTGGCTATTTGATATTCCTATTCCCGGCATCATTATGCGGGTCTCAGAGGCCCTTACAACGACATTATTTGACCTCGGGGAAAGCTGGGTTGCCTGGATTCTTTCACCAATAAATAACGTGGGTGGGCTTCTGCTTGTGAGTTGGAAGATACTGCGGATTATTCGTAAAAAGGTGATTAAAACACTATAGGTTGGACGGGTGGCTTTAAAGCACTCATTCCTGTCACAGAAAGTGCCGCCGTATTCTTCCATACGCAAGCGTATTGAGCTACTATCCCAATAATATTTTGACTACCTGATGGAGTACCAGAAATGCGAGACGTCGTCATAGCAAGTTACGTTCGATCAGCCCAATCCCGTTCCCGACCCAATGATCCCGGACG
>CALJWY010000039.1 GCA_937974465.1 uncultured Lysobacterales bacterium
AAGGTGGTGATCAAGGGTATCGTCACGGCACAAGACGCAGAAAGCGCCGTGCAGCATGGCGTGGATGCTGTCATCGTTTCCAATCACGGCGGCAGGGCGGAAGCCAGTGGCTGGGCGACGCTGGATAGCCTTCCCGAGGTCGTCAGGGCGGTGGATGGTGCCATTCCGGTGATGGTCGATAGTGGCTTCCGCCGTGGCACCGATATTTTCAAAGCACTAGCGTTGGGCGCAGACGCGGTCTGTATTGGCAGGGCTTACATCTGGGGACTCGCGGCCTTCGGACAACCGGGTGTGGAGAAGGTACTGGATATCCTGCGCGCGGAACTGGCGATGGTTATGGGTCAGATGGGCACACCAACCTTGAAAGATATCGGTCCGAACAGCATCGCACGGCACCGATAATAAATGGGGTAATAAATGGGGTCAGAGTCAGCTGGCTCTGACCCCTTTATCTATTCTTACATCGGCCAATCGCGGCGGGGCGCTGCTCCTATAGAAGAGTCAGTTGCCACACTCGAAATCATCGCTGCCCACCGCACGGCAACCGGGTGGGAAGCCCCTGGCCTGCCAGTAGGGTAAAAAGTTCATGTTTCGCACAACTTCCTTGAATTGCGGGGTTTTCTGAAAGCCCGCAAAATCCTTCATCCAGATGCCCTTCACATTGCCGGGCCCCAAAGAAATGGCAGTGGTGTCAACCTTGTCGTAGGCTCCGATAGACAAATACAGGAACATCAGCAAGTCTGCGCCCTGTGAAGAACCGACCAGAATTTTATGCTTATCCGCCTCATCCAACCACCTTGCAACCCGCCTGGCCTCGGGGCTATTCCGATCCTTGTTTTTTTGAACGACCGTCACCCAGGAAGTAACCGGGAAATCAGGCTGGTCCCTGAAGCTTTCAGAAAGCACCAATCTTGCTGCATAGGCTTGCCCCATCTTGGCAATGGTATAAGCATCAAAAATTTCGAAGGAAGCCACCCGGACAAATTCCTTGGGAAACCTGTTCCACTCTTCAAGGGCTGTTCTGTAATCGCTCAAAAACATCGAAGTGCGCGCCCGGTGTTCGTAGCAGTTTGCAAAGGCCGGGTCTAATATTTCACACATAGCAAAATACTCTAATGATGCCTTTACAAACCCCATTTCCCTTAGAACAATTCCATACCAATGAACCATGGTGACGTTGTTTGGGTCGAGCTCCAGCCCACGCTCCATTTGTTGCATAGCAAAAAGATAGTCTCCGCCGGGCTCAATAATAGCGGAGAAGCCTCTTACCCCATGGGCAAAAGCCAGGTTTGGGTCCAGCTCCAGCGCCCGTTCTGAAGCCGTTTTAGCCAGCACGGGATAATCTCGGGGCACAGATTTGTGCAGGCCCCATCCCGAGGCCACCGAGTACGCCGCGCCAAGCCATTGCCAGCCCAGGGCAAAATCTGAATCCTCTTCAATTGCCTTTTCAAACAGCGTAATGGAGCCGGAAATATCTGAAAGTTTATTGCGGCCATGGAACATGTCCCGGCCCCTGAGAAATTTATCGTAGGCAGACAGGTTTTCGGTGGCAACACCAACCGAGTCCATAACCATTCCATCCTCCGGGACGCCTAACTCAAGACGCAATGCCTCGACAATCGCCGTGGCGATCTCATCCTGAATGGCAAAAAGGTTTTCGGTGGTTAATTCCCTGTCAAAGGTGTCTGACCACAAATGGCGGTCGGTTCCAGCCTCAATCAACTGTCCTGTGACCCGGATGGTCTGACCGGCTTTTCGAACTGAACCTTCCAACACATAAGTGACGCCCAGTTTGGCCGCGATGTCAGGCAAACCCAATTCGTCATTTTTGAACTGGAAGGATGAGGTGCGTGATGCCACGGTTAAATTATCAACGCCAACCAGTACGTTTAATATTTCCTCTGACAGACCATCGGCAAAATACTCCTGATCTCCCTGTGAAGATAGATCAGAAAAAGGAAGCACAGCAATGGAGGCCTGCACAACCTGGGCCTCAGGAATAACCTCAACCACCGGTTCAGTCGTCAGATAAAATTTGTCGAGCAACAGGAAGCCTATGGCAACAACCAGGCCGCCAATCACCAGCCTGTTAAGTTTCTGGCCGGTACCATGGGTCAGCGATGTTGATTGATCCACTTCCTCAGTTTTTTTGACACCATCGGCGGTAAGTTCATAGGCCCAGCTAAGGATAAGCGCGATAGGAAGCCCAAGCACCAGAAGCAGCAGAACACCCTTTTGGAATACCTCTGGCAACCCGAGTAAAGGCGCAACGACATCAACGAACTGTAATAAGACCCAACTGACAACGACATAGGCTATCGCCACCCTGACGACGTTTCTACGTTTTAATTCATTAAAAAATCGATTCATTGCTTAATTTTAGCCTATTGGTATTGCCTTGATCTTTGAGTATAGGTGGCCTGGAAGCCATTATTCCAGCTGGTGTTTATAACACCACTTAGTCAGGAATTTGTTGAAAACTGCCCGATCGAGGGTGGTTTTCTAAAAGAGGCCAGATACATTTATTCTGGCGGCCTTTTTGTTGTGCTTATGTTGATGGGGAGATTGGTTGCAACCCCAGTGTGTTTCTCTCAAGGTCCAGATGCTCACGCATGCGAAGCTGGATTGCCTCATATTCTGCATTTCCGTCCAGCTCCTTGAAAAAAGGAAATTCCTTGCTGATTTTGTATGAAGTGATAAAACCGCGATCGATGGCTTCAGCCAAAAACGTCAAGGCCTCGTCCTGTTTGCCAGACATGGCATTCTGAGAGGCCAGCAGCATGAGTAATTCGTTCGACCTTATGCCATCAGACAAGGTTTTTTGACTGGCGATTTCAAGTTGTTGCATGGCCTCGTCAAAACGGACCTGATTTCCGGCCCTGCGATAGGCGAATGCAATATCCGCCATTTCACGGTAACCAAAAATCGATGCCGGGATACTCTGCTGGAAGGCAGCGATATCCGGCCAACGGCCCTCGAAGTAAGAGATTAATGAATCAGACTGATCACTGGCATTGAGGAAGGCAAACAACGGCTGGACAATGCCATCTGCCGCATGCTTCATTGCCACGATGAGGGCCTCTTCATTCCGATCGAGATTGAACAGGGCCTGGATATAAAAACCGGAAAACTGGTCATCGAAAACCTTTTCAAACTGGTGGGTATGGTAGTACCCCTGGTTGACTCCAACCTTAAAAACCCGGTCATTCGGCTGCTTTTTCAATACTGTCTGCATGCCTTTGAGCCCCATCGCCACCTTGCCTTCTGAAAAGTCAACCCACGCCCGTGCCATTGTGATTTGCGGTTCGTCGAGAATGAATGGTTCAATTTTATCAATATAGGTTCGGGCCTCCCCGGCGCGGCCCATGTTATACAGCTGGAATATCCGGTTGCCGAACGCCGGCTTGTACAGCGGGTCACGGGCAGTGACCTGTTCAAGCAATAGCTTACTTTCAGCACCACGGTTGGTAGCCCAGTACTGAAGGACCAGCCAGTTGGCTGCATTGTTAAGGTTTGGGTTGATGGCAAGCGCTTTTTCAAGCGCCGAAATAGCCTCTTCAGACTCCTGCGGTGGACCACCGAAATACAAACCTAATCCTGCCCAGGCTTCGGCAAGATTGCCATCCAGCTCCAGCGCTTTGTCCAGGTAAAGCCTGGCCTGTGAGCGGGACTGTTTCTGAGGAGTTTTTCCATAACTGGTCACTGACAATAGCAATGCCGCGATGCCACGCTGTGCATAGGCAGGGGCATAACCCGGGTCGATGGCAATGGCCTTATCGAGCAAATCGGCAGCTGACTCGATGGTTAACTCCGATCGCTCATACATCCGCTGCTTTGCCAGCAAGTAAAGCTCATAAGCCTCTGTATCTGTTCTCGTTGACTGAACGAGTGCGGATGTATCATCCAGCAATGCTGCTTTCAGCTCTTGCAGGATGGCAGTGGCAATCTCGTCCTGGATGGCAAAAACATCGTTCAGCTGACGGTCGTAAGTTTCCGACCACAAATGAAACCCGTCATCCACCTTGATCAACTGGGCGGTAATCCTGACCGTGTCACCGGATTTGCGGACCGAGCCTTCCAGGATGTTCTGTACACCCAGGGTCTCACCGATCTTCCGTAGATCCTGATTTTGGCCCTTAAAAGCGAATGAAGAGGTACGCCCGGCAACCTTGAGCTCCTTTACCTTGGCCAGTGAATTAAGGATTTCCTCGGAGATGCCGTCAGAGAAGTACGCGTTGGAGGCGTCATCACTCATGTTGACGAAAGGCAGTACAGCGATAGACTTGTCAGGCTCCACCAGCGACTCTGCTTGCGCTTCTGCCTGTCGTGAAGCAGCCTGCGTGGTTGCCTTGACCAATGCGGCATCGCGCTCGGGGGCCAGTATAAACTTGTCATAACTGAAATAACCCAGCGCCAATACCATCAACGCAAATATAAGCGTATTGAGTTTTTTTCCGGTTTGCGGTGCAATCGATTGAGTTCGGTCCACCTCGTGTTCGCGTTTGATTCCCTCGGGGGTCATTTCAAATGCCCAGGCAAAAATCAGCGCGATCGGTAAGCCGGTTGCCAGCAGCACCAATACCGTCTTAATCACCCAACCCGGTGTACCAAAACTTTCGAATACCAATTGCAGCACCTGGGCAACCAGCCACGCAACCACGATGTAGGCGATGCCCACACGAAAGACGTTACGACGTTTTAATTCATTAAAAACTGACAAGTTTTGGCTTCTTATGTGTCCACTATTGAACTTAAGCATAGTTGGTTGGAAACAAAATGCCAAAGGGTGAA
>CALJWY010000040.1 GCA_937974465.1 uncultured Lysobacterales bacterium
AAGGAACGTCATCCCCGCGCAGGCGGGGATCGATCCCCGCCTGCGCGGGGATGACGTTCCTTGCGGGGATGAAGTTCCTGCGCGGGGATGATATTCCTTCGTCGGAATGACAGTGTCAAAAACCCAAATAGAGGCACCGTCATCCCGGAAATGCGCAGCATTGTCCGGGATCTCCCTACGAAACCATAACGTTTGATGGTGCTTTTTTAAATCCAGCGCGAATGCATACAGGTCCGCGCCTGCGCGGGGATGACGTTATTTTTGGTTGTTGGGGTGTTAGTGCCGGTGCGGCTTTAGCGTTTAACCTTGGCCCAGCGTGGTTCGATGATCTTGCGCAAAGGGGTCATCAGTTTGTAGGGTGCGGCGAGGATGGAATGTGAGTTTTCAACGGCATCGTTGCCGTCAAAATCTGATACTACACCGCCAGCTTCGCGAACCAGTAAGGCACCAGCTGCCACATCCCAGGGCTTCAAACCAATTTCAAAATAGGCATCCATACGTCCGGCGGCTACCCAGGCCAGATCGAGTGAGGCAGCACCATAACGGCGGATGTCCTCGATCTTTCTGTACACGTCTGCAAAAATTCCTGTGTAGGCACTCATCATGCCGCGCTGACGGAAGGGGAAAGCGGTTGCCACGATCGCACTTTCCAGGGACGGCCGGGCTGACACCCGGATGCGGGTATTGTTGAGGTGCGCGCCACTGCCACGGCTGGCACTGAACATCTCGTCACGCATGGGGTCGTAGACCACGGCGTGCTCAGTACGCCCTTTAATCTGCAGGGCGATGGAAATACCAAAATGTGGCATGCCATGCAGGTAATTGCTGGTGCCATCGAGTGGATCAATGATCCAGACATGATCGCTTTCACCTTCCGCCCCGTTCTCCTCTCCGAGGATCGCGTGATCCGGGTGATATCGCTTGATTTCACGTACAATCTGCTCTTCGCTGGCTTTGTCAATTTCGGTGACATAGTCATGCCGGGCCTTGCGTGTAACGGGAATACTGGCAACTTTGTGTAATTCCTGGCGCATCAGGTCACCGGCAATGTGAGCGGCGTTGATAGCAATATTAATAATTGGATGGGCCATGGTATTTGTACTCTCTCAAGGCATTATTGATGAATTCACTAATCCGGGCAGCGGTTGGCTGCAGATCACCTTCTGCAGACGCTGGTCAATCCATTCTACAGGGTAGCACCAGCATATGAATTCAAAGGCGGCACAGGATACCAGAAGCGAAGCGCAGGTGGCAGCACGATTGTCGTCTATTCGCGTAGTTTTAATCAATACCACCCACCCTGGCAACATCGGTGCCACGGCGCGTGCGATGAAGGTGATGGGCCTTAAGCAGCTGCACCTGGTCACACCGAAAACCTTTCCGAGTGCGGACGCCACCGCAATGGCATCCGGTGCGGATGACTTGCTTCAACACGCAGTTGTCCATGATTCCCTGGAGTCCGCATTGGCAGGGTGCTCGCTGGTGCTGGGCACCAGTGCCCGGCTGCGCAGTTTGCCCATGCCACAAATGGACCTCAGAAAAGCCGCTGAAAGTGTTTTGGCAGAGCACGTCGGGCAGGATATTGCCATCCTGTTCGGCCGCGAGCGTTACGGCCTGACCAATGAAGAAATTCAGTGTTGCCACCAATTGGTGCATATCGATACCAACCCCGATTACGGTTCTCTGAACCTCGCCCAGGCTGTACAGGTTATGTCTTACGAGTTGCGCATGGCGGCCGTGGGTGAGTCGGGCAAACAGGTTGAGCCCTCCGACTGGGTTCCTGTGGATGCCGGCCAGATGGAGTTGTTCTATGCGCATCTGGAACAAACCTTACTGGATATCCAGTTTTTGAACCCGGACCAACCCAAGCGCCTGATGGCCCGGTTGCGGCGCTTGTTCAACCGGGCAAGACCGGATCAGAACGAAATTAATATCTTGCGCGGAATTTTGGCCGCGTCTCAAAGGGCAAAGAAACAGAATTAACTTGAATAATCGAGTGACCATTGCTTAAATTAGGCTGGGAAGTCGGTTAACACACAGCGAAAGGATTCGTTGGTTGACTTGAATGGAGTTCTACTATGAAAGTTTCTTCCGCCCTTGAAAGGGTCCTCAAATATTCACTCGTTCTTTCTTTATTACTAAGCGTCTCTGCATTTGCGGACAATCTGCTAATCACGCGGCATTTCTCCGGCGTTTGGGATCAGCCCGAACAGGAAAGCCAGGGAATCCTGTTGCAGATAGGCGAACAGGATGGGGATGAAAAGGTCGGCATTGCCTACTGGTTTACCTACGGCGAAGATTTACAGACCACCTGGTACCTTGCCGTCGGGCCAGTCAACGGCAACGAAATCAATATGGGTCTTTACACTGCTTTTGACATTGCCTTTATGGAAGACAATGTAGAGGGCGATGCCAATGTCGAACAGGTGGGAACACTGGACCTGGTATTCAAAAACTGCAACCACGGAACCGCGACCTACGAAACCGAAGATGATGTGATCGGTTCCGGTGAGTTTCCAATCAAACGCATCAG
>CALJWY010000041.1 GCA_937974465.1 uncultured Lysobacterales bacterium
AGGCTATTCCGGGTGGCAACGACGCAGCAGTCTTCGGCACAATTGACGCGAGTCTCGCGCATGTTGTTCTTCAAACGGAACTCGGTGGTGAACGAATCCTGGAGGAACTGGAAGACGATCCGTTGCCGAGAATTTGCTGAACACACACCAAAGTTGTTTTGTACATCAACATCTCTGCGAGGAAATGTCATCCCCGCGAAGAAATGTCATCCCCACAAAGAAATGTCATCCCCACAAAGAAATGTCATCCCCGCGAAGAAATGTCATCCCCGCGAAGGCGGGGATCTCATCCGGGTTTCCGGAATACTGGAACGGCGTTTAATTCAAAAGTACGGCAGCTTTAGGAGGTCCCCGCCTGAACAGGGATGACGGTGCCACTTTCGCGGTGGTGACTGTGCGTCTACAATGTTGATTAAGCACCTGAGATCATATGAAGGTTTAAACCCTAATGAGCCAATCTACCGTCATCCGAAACGCCCAGCTGGTCAATGAAGGCCTGGTCACTGAATCAGATATTCTGCTTAAAAACGGCAGGATTGAGAAAATTGCACCAGAAATAGAAGCGCCCGTCGGGGCTGAAGATGTCGACGCCAATGGCCGTTACCTGTTACCGGGCATGATCGATGACCAGGTGCATTTCCGTGAGCCGGGCCTGACGCACAAGGGAGATTTTTATTCAGAGTCGCGGGCGGCCATCGCCGGAGGCGTGACCAGTTATATGGAAATGCCAAACTCCAAGCCACCCACCACTGACATGGACCAGCTGAAGTGGAAGTACGCACGTGCTGCGCAGACTTCGGCAGCTAATTTCGGATTCTATTTCGGCGCCACCAACGACAACATAGAAAACATCAGGACATTGGATCCTACGATGGCCTGTGGTGTGAAAGTTTTCATGGGCGCATCCACCGGTAACATGCTCGTCGACAACGAATCCACGCTTGCTGCGATTTTCCGTGATTCCCCGGTCCTGATTGCGACCCATTGCGAATCCACACCCATGATCATGGACAACATCAAACAGGCCATGACAAGGTTTGGGAAAAATATTCCGGTAACCGAACACGCCAATATCCGCAGCGTAGAGGCCTGTCTTGCATCCAGCGAGCTTGCGGTCGCACTGGCCAAAAAATACGACTCGCAACTGCATGTACTGCACATATCAACCGAACGTGAACTGGAATTGTTTACGCCGGGACCCATGGCGGGAAAGAGTATTACCGCCGAAGCCTGCGTTCACTTTTTACATTTTGACGCCAGTCAATACACGCACTATGGCAACCGGATAAAGTGCAACCCGGCCATCAAGAACCTCTCTGACCAGCAAGCACTGATCCGCGCCATTGCGGACGGCCGACTGGATATTATCGCCACGGATCACGCACCACACACCATCGAGGAAAAAGCGGAAGAAAGTTACCTGACCGCACCGGCCGGTTTGCCATTGGTACAAGAAGTGCTGGTTGCGGCGCTTGAACTCGTGCATGAGGAAAAGCTTGATCTGCATACTGTTGTTCGGGGCATCACACACAATCCGGCAGACCGCTTCAGCGTCCGTGAGCGTGGTTATATCCGCGAGGGTTATCATGCAGACCTGGTGCTGGTTGATATGAATGGCTCAACCGAGGTCAGCCGCGACAGGGTTCTTTCGCGCTGCGGATGGTCCCCTTTTGAGGGACGGCGGTTCCGTAGCAAGATTGATGCGGTTTGGGTCAATGGCGCCCTGGCTTTTGACGGCAGCAATGTAATTGAACATGGTGCGGCACAACGCCTGATTTTTGATCACCCCAGGCGCTGAAGCGACTTTTTGCTTAAATCCGGCGCTACCGGTAACCTGCCTAAGGAGCCTCTGATCTCTTCATGAACTTGTATCTCGCCTGAAGGCGCCTACCCTTGGTGCAATCTTGTCAATAGCCAGCTATTATCTGCGGTTCGCGCCACGCTTAAAGGCGCCTACTGTTGGTGAATCTGAACATTTTGAATCATAATCTACTTCGCTCAGAATAAATCAGAGGCTCCTAACCTCTAAAACTCAAACAACGGAGAGAAACATCCATGGGATTTCTGCAAGGAAAACGCGCACTGATCGTCGGTGTTGCCAGTAAACGATCCATCGCCTGGGGCATTGCAGAGGCTATGCACCGCGAGGGAGCCGAACTGGCTTTCACTTATCAGACCGACAAACTCAGGTCCCGTGTTGAGCAAGTTGCCGAAGCCTGCAACTCGGAGATCATCATACCCTGCGACGTTGCCTTCGATGACCAGATCGAAAACACCTTCACTGAACTGGCAACGCATTGGGATGGTTTTGACATCCTCGTTCATGCAGTTGGCTTTGCCCCGCGTGAACAACTGGTTGGGAACTATATAGATGCCGTCACACGCGAAGGCTTTCAGATTGCCCATGATATTAGTTCATACAGTTTTGCTGCCCTCGCCAAAGCCGGTCGCAGCATGATGAGCGGACGCAACGGTGCACTGCTAACACTGAGCTATATGGGCTCTGTGAGGGCTATGCCGAGCTATAACGTAATGGGCCTTGCCAAGGCCAGCCTGGAGGCAAATACCCGCTATATGGCCCAAAGCCTCGGCCCGGAAGGCACCCGGGTAAATGCTATTTCGGCAGGCCCCATCAAGACCCTGGCTGCTGCCGGTATATCGCAATTCAGAAAGATGCTTGATCACGTACAGGGCACTGCACCATTACGACGCACGGTAACCATTGAAGATGTGGGCAACGTCGCTGCGTTCCTGTGTTCAGACCTCGCCTCAGGAATAACCGGTGAGATCACCTACGTTGATGCGGGTTATAACATTCTGGGCATGGCAGAACTTGGCAGGGATGCGTGAAACTCTGCAAGTAGACTGAAACAAACAGGCGAAAAAAACCCCGCGAAAGCGGGGATTTTTTTATCTGTAAATCACTCTGTGCTATTGGATACGGTCTTCAAAAACCTCTATCTGCGCACTTTCACGTAACTGCAGCATCAGGGCAGTTGCTTCCTGGCTGGCGTAGCTATTTGCCACTACACGCTCGTACTGTTGCCGTGCGAAAGGTTGCTCGGTATCCAGTTCGCCTGCCATCACAGCATTCAGTTCAACAACCGCGAACCCGAGATCTGCAGGTACAACGGCTTGCACCGATTCACCTTCAGCCGGCTTCTGCAATTTGAACACTTCTTTTACCAACTTCGCATCCGGCACGAAAGCGTTTCGTTTTACCGCTTCATGCAGGCCATACTCCATGCCGGATTCCGTTGCGAGGGTTTCAAGATCACTGGCACCGCTCTGCAGGGCAGCAAGTAACTGGTCAGCTTTCTGGCTGGCTTCAGTGCGTGCTTTATTCTCGCTCAAGGTTGCGATCACCTCGGCGCGCACCTCTTCAAGTGGCTTGAGGGCCACGGGCAGATGTTCCTTGAGCCTGATCATGACAAGC
>CALJWY010000042.1 GCA_937974465.1 uncultured Lysobacterales bacterium
CAGGATCAATCCGAAGGTCAGGTTTGGCTGCAGACGCCGGACAAGCTGCGTTGGGTGTATGGCGGTGATTTTCCCGAAACGATCGTTGCAGATGGCACGAATATCTGGATCCATGACGAGGCCCTTGAGCAGGTAACCGTGAAACCGCAGTCGGCCCAGGCAACCGACTCGCCGTTGATGATCCTTGCCGATATCAGTCAGCTGGATGCGCAGTTCCAGGTGACCGAACTGGGTGACTTTGAAGACATGTTATTGCTGGAGTTGAAAAGCCTGGACTCCGAATCTGAGTTTGAACGTATTTTACTGGGCCTGAATAATGGCGATATACAGCTGATGGCCATGGAGGATGCGTTTGGGTTACGGACAGAAATCCATTTTGTTAATACGGTAAAAAACCAGCCTTTGCAGCCAGGCATTTTTCACTTTATGGTGCCTGAAGAAACAGATGTCGTCGGGGTGCCAAACCAGCCCGAATGAAGTGTTACAATTCCGCAATCCAAAACCTGTAGAACACAATATGCTTGATCCATTAATACTCAGAAATGACCTTGAGGCGACCGTTGCTGCACTCAAGGTCAAGGGCTACACCCTCGATGCTGCCAGCTACGAAACCCTGGAAGCACGTCGCAAGACCTTGCAGATTGAAGTAGAGGCATTGCAAAGCAAGCGCAACGCCAGCGCCAAGTCGATCGGCCAGGCCAAGGCCAAGGGCGAAGATATTCAACCGCTACTGAAGGCAGTTGCTGAGCTCGGTGAGCAGCTGAAGAGCGCTGAGGCTGAGTTTCGGCAGGTTCGCGACCAACAGACTGCCTGGATGCTGGATATACCCAATCTTGCAGCGCCCGATGTGCCGGCCGGTACAGATGAAAACGACAATGTTGAATTGCGCAAGTGGGGCGTGGTTCCAAGCTATGAATTTGAGCCTCGTGATCATGTTGAACTGGGTGAGCTTCACCATATGATGGATGCCGAGGCGGCGGCGAAACTGGCCGGCGCACGATTCACCTTGTTGAAATCCTCATTTGCAAGGCTGCACAGAGCCCTTGCGCAATTTATGCTCGATGTTCACACGCAGGAGCATGGTTATACGGAAGTATACGTACCATACCTGGTCAAGGGTGAGGCAATGCAGGGTACCGGGCAGCTTCCCAAGTTTGCCGACGACGCATTTGCAACCCAGGATGATCCACCCCGTTACCTGGTACCAACGGCAGAGGTGCCGGTCACCAACCTGGCGGCGGATCAGATTTTTGCGGCCGAAGACCTGCCGTTGAAGTTCGCGGCACAAACACCTTGTTTCAGGCGCGAAGCCGGCTCGGCCGGGCAGGACACCCGCGGCATGATCCGTCAACATCAGTTTGAAAAGGTCGAGTTGGTGCATATTGTGCGCGCAGAGGAATCAGAGGCAGCGCATGAAGAACTGATCAGCAATGCCGAGAAGATTTTGCAGAAATTAAACCTCGCGTACCGGACCATTGTTCTGTGCAGCGGTGATATGGGGTTTTCAGCGGCCAAGACCTACGATATCGAGGTTTGGTTGCCAGGGCAGGGTACCTACCGGGAAATATCTTCATGCAGTAACTGTACCGACTTCCAGGCACGCCGCATGAAGTCCCGGGTGCGTAATCCTGAAACGGGTAAAACAGAGCTGGTTCACACCCTGAATGGGTCAGGGCTGGCTGTTGGCCGGACCCTGATTGCGGTGTTGGAAAACTACCAGCAACAGGATGGTTCGATTCAAATACCGGAGGTCCTGCAGCCTTACATGGGCGGAATGACCGTTATCACAACCTGATCAAAACCATTTGTCCAGGCAAAAAAAGACCCGCTCAAGGCGGGTCTTTTGTTATGTCGCAGGACTTTCCTGTCAGTCGTCACCAAATGCAAAGCCCAGTATATGTAACAGGCTTGTGAACAGGTTAAATATGCTGACAAACAAGGTAACCGTTGCCATGATGTAATTGGTTTCACCACCACGAACGATCTGCTGTGTCTGGAACAGGATCAGGCCGGCCATCAACAGGATAAACATACTGGAAACCGCCAGTCCCAAAGCAGGCAGCTGGAAAAACAGGTTGCCGATTGCCGCCAGGAATGCGACCAGGATGCCTATCATGAGGAATTTGCCCATAAATGAGAAATCCCGCTTGCTGGTCAACGCGAGGCCTGACATCGCCAGGAAAATCACCCCGGTTCCACCAAGCGCCATCATGACAATCTCGCTACCGTTACCAAAACGGTAAAGATACATGTTGATAATCGGACCCAGTGTGATCCCCATAAAGCCGGTCAATGCAAAAACGGACAGGAGTCCCCAGGCACTATTGCGCAGCTTGGTGGTCAGGAAGAGTAACCCGAAATATCCGGCCAGTACGATCAATGGGCCTGGATATGGCCAGTTCAATGCCATCGAGACCCCGGCCATGACGGCAGAGAATAGTAATGTCATTGAAAGCAGCGCATAGGTGTTACGCAGCACTGTGTTCATTTGTACAGCAGAGACCTGCTGCACGGCACCGGTTCTATATTGTGTCTGATTCATACTAGGGGCAACGCTCCATTTTTGTTAATGACAGTTTCTTAAGATTGGGCAAATTTTCATTAGTTCAATGCATAAACACTAAATTTAGTCCAAGCTGAGCGCATACCTTACTCAATTTCAATCTATCTGTCATATGCCTGTGTACAGGGGTGGTACGAAAGATAGTTTTTCTGTATTCTTGCGCGTCTAAATATACGCCACGATTTTTGCAGAGGTGGCAGAGCGGTTGACAAATTCGCCGGGAGCGAATTTGAACGAGGCTTCACGAAGTGTAGCGACCCCAAAAGGCCGAGGGCAGGATGCCCGAAGTAATCACTGGTCTTGATTCGGTGCCGGGAGCACGAGAAGACAGCCGCAGGCTGGGGCAAAGCCCCGAGCACATGGAAGTGCGAGTCAAAACCAGCAAGGGCTGGTTTTCCTCGGAGTATAATAGCGAGCATTAAAAAACAGTTTTAGGAGAGGTGGCAGAGCGGTTGAATGCACTGGTCTTGATTCGGTGCCGGGAGCACGAGAAGA
>CALJWY010000043.1 GCA_937974465.1 uncultured Lysobacterales bacterium
TGACCTTTATCCAGGTGCTGTATTTTTCCCAACCCGTCATGATGGCCGTCATCGCCGTGACTGCCTGGCGACTCAAAAACTTCCACCCCGCATTGATACTGGCCTTCACGGTCAATGCGGCTGGCTTCCTGGTTGAGCAGCTTGGCAATAGTGCAGTCTGGCGTTCCATCTGTGACAGCCTGTTTTTAGCCAGTTAAGTGGCGATCCGAGATATTCAGGGCATTGTAGAGACTTGCGATCCCTGGTTTATTTTGAGTAGCTGACTGGGATTGGTATGATGGTTACAACACCTTCAATAAGGAAACCTGAAAATGGCAAATCATCCGGCTGCTAGCACAAGTGGGTTTTTAAGAAACCTTATCATCAGTACGCTCAGCATATTTGCGGTGGCCTACGTACTTTCGGGCATTCAGCTCGATTCATTGATGACCGCGCTCATTTTGGCGATTGTCATGGCGGTTCTGAATGTCACCTTGAAACCCTTGCTGATCCTGATAACCATCCCCCTGACGGTGATTACCTTTGGCTTGTTCTTGCTGGTTGTGAACGTGTTGGTGCTCTATGCCGCCGAATTCCTGATTGATGGTTTTAGTATCGCCGGATTCTGGTGGGCGCTCGCGTTTTCATTACTGGTGTCCCTGGTCAGCAGTATCCTTGCCGGACCGCATCAATCGAGGTAAAGCGGCCAGGGTGGCTTTACGGTTAAAGGGGCCGGATAAATATATCCGGCTCTTTTTTATGAATACCGGTTATGCTGCGTGCAAAACCCGGGGCACACATGCATGGCTTCAAATTCCAAAATATGTAAATTAACAATCTCGCTATCTGATATCGATCGTAACCACTATGACGCTGTTAATTTAACCGTTGCCCAACACCCCTCTGAAACCGTCGAGAGGATGATGGTTCGTATCCTGGTTTTTTGTATCAATGCCCGCGAAAGATTGGAGTTCACAAAGGGCTTGAGTGCCGTGGATGAGCCGGATATTTGGGCCCGGTCACTGGATGACCAACTGCTGTTGTGGGTCGATGTCGGCGAGCCCTCGCTGGAGCGGATCAAAAAGGCCAGCCGCATTGCGCAGGAAGTGAAGGTCTATAGTTTTAACCGAAAGTCAAAACCCTGGTGGGATGCAGGTAGAGAAAAGTTCACCCAACTGCAGGCGTCTTTTTACCGGTTTGATTGGGAAAGCATCCAGGCTTTGGCCAGGCTGCAACAACGTACGATGCAACTTTCTGTGACCATTTCGGGCAATTCTGCCTATGTTGCTACGGAGTTGGGCGAGTGTGAGGTGGCCTGGGAAGTACTGACGTAACGGCAATCAAATTAAGTGGGGTCAGGGTCAAGTGCCACAGTCAATCTGCTTTTAAAATAAGATTGTTGTTGTTGCCTGGCTCTGCCACCATGAATGACAGCTTGTTAGCACCAAAAGAGGAAATCAAATGCTTTGGGTAAAGACCTTTCATATTCTGTTTGTCATGTCCTGGATGGCGGGGATTTTTTACCTGCCCAGAATCTTTGTTCACTTTGTTGAGGGGCAGGCGGCCGGCGAGCAGGTTGACCGGCTGGCGATCATGGCGCGAAAACTCTATGGCTTCATGACGGTCATGATGGTGCTCGCACTGGTGAGTGGAGTGGTTTTGTGGCTGGTGTATGGCTTTGCCGGTGCCTGGCTGCATGTAAAGCTGGTTTTTGTAGCGCTGTTGATGGTGTATCATTTTTGGGCACGCGCCAGGATGAGAGAGATGCAGGACGGGCACCTTGATCATGGTGGTGTCTATTATCGCTGGGCCAACGAGATGCCACTTATTTTGACCATCGTGATCCTTGTGATGGTGGTCGTGAAGCCATTCTGAGCAAGTGTCCAAGCCAAATATCGTAAGGGGCCGGGTATCGCTGCTCACTCAATGGGAGGCGGATGTATTTATCCGGTCTCCTGCTTCTATGCGCCACGAACCAAATGTATCCACCACCATTTTTATAGGAATATGAGATGTCCGATTTGAGCAACAAACTCACCCTGGTAACAGGCTCGAGCAAAGGTATAGGCAAAGCCATTGCAGAGGCATTTATTGATAAAAATGCACGGGTCGTGATACATGGCCGCAGTCGCGCTGAACTGGAAACAGTGAAGGAATCCATTGGGGCATTTGCCTGTGTTGATGGCGACCTGGGCACTGCTGATGGCTGCGACAGTGTGCTTGAGCAATTGGCTGCACTGGGCCAGGTAGAGGTACTGGTCAACAATGCTGGAATCTTTGGTGTTGAAGAATTCTTCAAAATAGATGATGACGAGTGGCTCAGATACTTCCAGGTCAATGTCATGAGTGTGGTCAGGCTTTGCAGGGCGATACTGCCCTCGATGCTGGAACACGATTACGGGCGGATCATAAATGTATCGAGCGAGGCGGCCATCAAACCATTGCCACAGATGATTCATTATTCGATGACAAAAACTTCCCTTGTCTCGCTTTCCCGGGGTATGGCGGAGCTAAGCAAGGGCACCCGGGTAACCGTCAACTCGGTGCTGCCGGGCCCAACCTGGACCGAGGGTGTGGAAAAGTATTTCGACGGCCTCGCTGCCGAGGAAGGCAAACCAGCGGCAGAACTGATCGACAATTATTTTGCCGAACACGAGCCCACTTCTTTGCTGCAACGCTTTATTGATGTAAAGGAAGTTGCGCACGCGGTGGTGTTTTTGGCCCTAAATGGCGCCGTTAATGGCAGCGCTCAACGGGTTGAGGGTGGAATTGTGCGTTCGATTTAAGGCGCTGGGGTCACAGCCCTTTTTGCTAGTTAACTTCGAAGCTGAAGCCCTTGTTCTTTTGCAGAATCTCGACCCGGACGATACCTTCACAATATAAATCCGATAACCGGTCGCGATAGGGTGCGAGGGACTCGGCGGTTGTTGCGGGCGGCCCATTTGGCCAGGGTGAGGAGTGCGAACCGTCTTCAAGGGCGGCCATCTCGGCCTGCAGGTCGGCAACCAGGGCATCAGCGGAGGCATCCTGAGACCGCTC
>CALJWY010000044.1 GCA_937974465.1 uncultured Lysobacterales bacterium
TCCTTTCGGCTTTTGCCGCGACGCGAGAACGGCGCCTCGGGCTCGAACGGCATCAACCGATAGCATCCGCAACGGTTCGCCGAAACTCGGGATTCATTCACTGCCCTACTGCGAAGACATGTCCGAGATGAAAAAACCGGAAGTGCAGGAGAAGTTCAACAAGGGGCCCGTCGCAATTCTGGCCGTGTTTCCAAACGGTCTGCCGAACATGGGCAAACTGATGCCGCAACAGATAGGCTTTTTCCTGCTTGGCTGCGTATTGATTGCCTATTGCGCCACCCAGGTACTCACAGCGGGTGCAGATTACATGGTGGTTTTCCGCTTTGTTGCCACTGTCGGCTTTTTGGCCTTTGGCTGGGCAATGGTCCCAATGAGCATCTGGTACGGCCACCCCTGGTCCAGCACCGTGAAATACCTGTTGGATGCACTGATCTATGGCCTGGTGGTAGGCGGTTCATTTGCCTGGCTGTGGCCGGCTTAACAACAGCGGCTTAACAAAAGAAGGCTGGATACATTTTTGATCTGAATGTATCCAGCCCCTTTGTTTTCCTCAAGCCGCATGGTTTATTTTGTGATCGACCTCCACTGCCAACCTGAGACCGAGAGCCTTGAGTAGTTTTTCCAGGCTGCAATACACCCGGTAACCCGGTCCGTGGAATATCCGCAACTCAAAACACCATTAGCGACCTGCCAACAACTCCAGCTTCCTGATAGCAGTCACAATATCAGCGGGGATTTCACAACTCTTGCCGTTGGCATAGTCGTAATACACAATCAGACCATCGCCTTCGGCAGTAATGGCACCGAGTTTTTCACTGAAAACCACATATTCCATATTGAATTTCTTCGCTGACAAAATACTGGCACGAGTTGCGATATGTATACGATCCGGGTAGTCCAACGGCAATCTAAAACTGCATTTGGCTGTTGCGAGGATGGGGCCTACGCGGATCTGCTTCATCTGTTCATGAACACCAAGCTGGTCAAAATAGGCAATACGTGCATCCTCGAAATACCGGAAGTAAACGGTATTATTGATATGTCCGAAAGCATCCATGTCTCCCCAGATAATGTCCTGGCTAAGAACCACGGGATATTCTTTCTTAAGTTGCTTCATAGGATGGGTCATTAACGCAATCTGCTGCTAAACCGTGTCGGCTGTTCAGTATGCCAGCTTTTTACTGCGAATCTTTTAGAGAAATCTGTACAAACAAACTTAAAGCATTAATGAATCATGTTGGTGGTGGAATGTTGGGGGTTCGGCGCAGCTATCGCTTACCCACCTACTACTCGAATAACCGCCTGTGGATCATTATCCACGACCTTTAACAAGACTCTGGCCGGCCCCCTTGGGGCCCGTAATCCCTGTTCCCAATGGCGCAATGTACCCAGTGAGATTCCAAAGGTCGCACAAAACCTCTGTTGACTCATACCCGTTTTTTGACGAATAGCCTTGACGTCTATTGGTTCAGGCTCATGAACAACAACCTTGCTTGATTGCCCCCTGGCATGCTTGACGGCATCGTCGAGTCCAGCACTGATTTCCTCAAACGCTTTGCTCATATTTCCCAACTCCAGATATTTACGAGCCTTTTTACTGCCTTGGATAGTATGTTTCTCTCGGCTCTGGAAAGGTTTGTTTTTTCATTCTTGCCAAATAGTGTTAACAAATAAAGTGGCATCTCAGAATTATGAAAGTAATAAATCACTCGTACTCCACCACTTTTACCACGACCACTTCTGGCCCACCTGAGTTTTCGAATACCACCAGTTCCCTGGATAAGCACTCCCGAATTGGGGAACGAAGAAAGGTATGTGATTAATTCTGCCTTTTCATCTTCAGTGAGCAGCCGGCTCACCTTTCTATAAAATGGTTCAGTTTCAGCAACAGTGATTAAATCATACTCCATTGGAGCACCTTGTCAACTTAGTACTGAATCACTATGCATTGGTTGATTTGGCAGAAACATGGGCATTCACCTACATTCTTGTAGGTGCTTTCGGTCCGGCGCAGCCGGTCGCGATCAAGCAACCTCCAACAAGGCCAGCGGATTCCTATGTGCAATCAAAAGCAAAGTTCGTGCGGCCCCGGATGGCGCACGGCGCCCTTGTTCCCAGTCCTGTAGCGTACGCACCGATACACCCAACAATGAGGCAAACTTCGACTGGGAGAGCCCGGTTTTTTGGCGAATCTCCGCAACAGGCGGAACATTTAGTATTCTGCCTGTTTTATCTTGTTTCAGGTCGCGTATACCTTGCAGGATTTCTGCACCAACATCCCTGGTTTCACTCACTTTCAATTTCCTCACGAATCTGCTTTAACACGTGTGCCGGAATCGAGTCCGTCACACGCTTTGGGTAAATGGTAAGCATCCATATGACGCCCTTTGGACGACGAACAAAATAGATGATCCGGTATCCACCTCGTTTACCGCGACCAACTGCAGGCCACCGAAGCTTTCTAATACCTCCGGAGCCACGAAAGACCGCTCCGGCTTCGGGGTTCTTAATCAGTTCGCCTTGCAGTTGTCCGTACTCCTGATCAGTCAAGTATTCCTGTACCAGGCGTGAGAGCAGTCGCGTTTCTACAAAACTGAACATTGTTGATTATACGGCATTGCCGTATATAAAAGAAGAATGTCTAATCATTGGATGAATATGCGCGGGTCACTCGCCAATCAATATTGGTGAATATCCTTTGGTCTTGTAGGTAATTTCACCCTCGCGGAATGGTTTCAGCGACCGGCCTCAACACAGGAAACGGAGATCACCGTATCTTTTCCAGCAGGCACTAGGATGGTAATGGGTTTTGAATAAGCTGACAATCGCGACCGGGAAAGCCAATCTCTCCCACAAACAAAATGGATTCCGGATCAAGTCCGAAATGACGGGGTAGCGGTTGATATGTTGTTGGGGTGTGAGCTGAAACCGCCAGAAAACAAACCAATGGGCAGCGCATGGAAAGTTAAAGCGCCGAGTTTGAAGGGAAGTATTTCCTGCCCGGTATAGAACAAGATGCCTGCCTCAAATGCGCTTCCTGCAAACTCTGCCAGTTTTGTCAGACCCCTGAAGTCCTGAATTTTTACGCTCGCAGATGCCTTGACCTCAATGCCAATAATGTTCGCGTTACTGCGCTCTATAACGAAGTCAACCTCATGTTTACGCTTGTCCCTGAAATGATACATGCCAGTGTCTTCCTGGGCCCAGGAAGCCTGCTTGCAGCACTCCATGTAAACCAGGCTTTCCAGTAGCCCGCCATAATATTGACTTTTCAGCAATTGCTCTTCATTGCCAAGCCCGAGCATATGGCAGGCCAACCCAGTGTCGGTAAAGTGAACTTTCGGCATTCGCACCGCCAGCCGTTTTGCGCGGTTTTTCAAATACGAGGGCACCCGGCGCACGATAAACATGAGCTCAAGAATTTCGATATAGCTTTTCACTACCTTGTCGTTCAGTTCAAGGTCATTGGCGATATTTGAATACTTCAGCATATTTCCACTCAACCCGGCAAGATATGGCATCATCGCCTGCAATTTCGAATGGTAGTCGCCACGTGCGGCATGCAAAGTTTCAAAATCCTTGTAAAGCCTTCCCTCCATGTAGGATCTAAACCAGGTTTGCCTGGCCCGCCGGGTTTTGCCTTGTACCTCGGGATACCCCCCTCGCAATATCAGGCCGGCAAGTTGCTCGCGACTTTGGAACGCAACAGATTCAGACTGAAAATCTCCCGCCAGAAGATAGTCGATGATGTTGAATGACCGCCCTGCCAATTCGCTAAGCGATAACGGAAAAAGCTCTAGTCTTGCCAGGTGCCCTGGCAGAGCCTCTTGCGTTTTTGCAGAACGAAAAATGTCCGCTGAACCGGTCAGCAGAAACTTGCCTTTCTCATCGGTACCGAGCCTGTCGGAGGCTTCCTTAATGGCGGGAATCAGATTTGGGGAGTACTGGAACTCATCCAGGACAACTCGCCTTGAACCCAATGAGCGTATAAACCCATGAGGGTCACTTCCCACGGATGCGAGCGTTGCCTGGTCATCCAGCGTGACATAACCCATACCCATGCGTTCGGCAACCTCACGCACCAGCGTGGTTTTACCCGACTGCCTTGCACCCGTGAGATATACCACGCGAAACTCAGCAAGTAATTCCTCTATGAAAGGTTGCAAGCTTCTGGCGTACACGGCTTACTCCTGGTCGTATATTAATACGAATTATACCACTTCTTATTACGAATAATACAGACTTATAATACGAATTATACCAATCCAAGGTTATCCAACCCCAATCAGATGTTGTATTGGTCAATGCAAACAGCATTTCTTGAATTTCTTGCCAATGACATCTCTTACTTTCACCCCCAAAGTCTGGACCACGCCTCCTGGTCCAGTCTGTGGTAAATCGCTCAACCCTCCGTAAGTACTTCTCGCCAATTCGTGTAACGGTTAACCAAGTCATGGTGAAGTTGAGCACGCAGATTTACTCTGGCACTTGACTCTGACCCCATTTAATTTCCTTTGATATGCTCCAGAACATCTCTCTTACTTTGCCAACTTCAACTCTTCGCGAATAACTTTGCGTAAGGTGTCTTCCAGGGGCTCGGCTTCTGATTGCATGTATAGACGCAATGCATCGTTCATCAAGGTTTGGTAATTGCCACCCCCTGCATCATGCACCTGTCTTTTAAAATATTCGATGATGTCGCCATCAAGCCTGATCGTAATACGAATCTTGTTTGGATCCGCTTTTACTACAGCACCGCGCTTTCCTTTACTGAAATCTCCGCTCATTGGTCTATTGTATGTACATTTGGTGTACGCAACAAGTCATGTGTTCGCATCGGCTTAATATGCGCGAGCCGCTCACCAATAAACATTGGTGAATTCCCTTTTATCTTGTAGGTAATTTCACCCCTGTAGGAGCCGCGCCCCCGCGGCGAAAACCCAAAAGGGGGCAACAGCATCAACCATTGCCCCCTTCCCCACCCTAGTGGATCACAGCACCCTCAGCAGAATCACCCACCAAGGCCGCATCAACATCATCCGCACCAGGCGAGAATCAATCAATAGTGGGTTTTGTCAGTGGTTCTTGTAAGCGATTTCAGCTCGAGGCGTTTATCTCAATCAACCACTGCTTAACAAAACTCACTTCAAGCCGCATGGTCCATTTTGTGGTCGACCTCCACTGCCAGCCTGAGGCCGAGAGCCTTGAGTAATTTTTCCAAACTGTTAAGTTCTGGATTGCCCTGTTCGGATAGAACCCGGTACAAATTCTCCCGGTTCAAACCGGTATGACGGGCTATTTTAGTCATTCCTCCCAAAGCTTCGATCACATTACGAATTGCCAGCAAGAAAGCAGCGCGATCGCCCTCTTCGAGTGCTGCATCCAGGTAAGCAGCGGCCTCTCTTGGATCGCGCAACCTTTTAACTAAACTGTCCTGGTAACTTCTACTGCTTGCCACTTTGCTGCTTCCTGTAATCTGCCAAGTACGCTTTAGCGACTCTAATATCCCTTTGCTGAGTACCTTTCATACCACCGAACAATAGCAGCATGACGGTTTCGCCCTCCAGGCTGTAATACACCCGGTAACCCGGTCCGTGGAATATCCGTAATTCAAAAACACCACTACCTATCGACGCATAGTCACCCAAGTTTCCGAGACTGGCCCGATCCAGCCTTGTTTCGACCCGGGCTCGAGCCTGTAAATCCCGCAGCCCTTCCAACCATTCATTGAACGGACTTCGACCATTTTTTATCAGGTATTCCTGCAGGTTTAATTTAAGCATACAATATTTTGTAGCTTATTAGCTACATTTTAGCGATAAGATCGAATTCATTAACTGAATATGCACGAGTCACTCGCCAGTAAATATCGGTGAATACCCGCCTACGTTGTAGGAATTTTTATTTGTGGGAGGTAGGAGGTGAGAGAAGGTGAACCCGTGAAATGGCCGAGAGGCCGGCATGGGCCATCAACAAAGGCGGAGGCGAGAGGCTAACAAAAAATCGCCACCTAAAGGTGCCTCCCACAGTACTCCCCTTGCAGGAGGAAACGGCGCAGCCGCTCGCGATGCTTTTTTGTGGGAGGGATCGGCAAAGCCGGTCGCGATTTTGCTCTTGTAGGAGCCGCACCCCCGCGGCGAACACCCAAAAGGGGCAGCAGCAACCCGTTGTTACCCTTCAAAAGCACACAACAAACAATTGGGCCACCTATCAGCCCTGATCTATGGCTTTGTTAATCAAGAATCAGAGTAATAAACGATCTCCATCGGCAACCTCTCCTCATCGAGCATCGGCATTACCGGCAATGTTGATAAGTGTGGAAACTGCATCGCGGTGACCGCCCCGACCATGGCATCGAGGATGTCATCGGTCGCAACCTCTTTGACCAGGTACTGTTCCCTTGCCCAATAAAAGCACTCCTCGGCCGCCGGGTACCATCTTGAAAGGATCGCCAGCCGCTCATCAGCTCCCGCCGGGTCTTTTTTCTTGTAAGTTAAAACGGTTTTTTTATTGAGCGCCCAGAAAGCAACTTCCGGATGCATCTCGCGGACCTTTTCACCCGGTTGCATGCGTCGCATAAAGTCATCCACCTGCTTTATCTTTGGCGCAATAAACCAGCTCTGTTTGGAGAGCTTTTTACCCAACTGGCGGTAGTTTTCAGCACTGGCTTCCTCGTAAGAGGGCTTGGTCAGCGCTTGTCTTGTGGGCACCGCAAAAACCGACGATCCCCGCGGCGACAACACCTTGCGTGCAGCCGTGTCACAGAACCGTGTTGTCTGCGCTTGCGAGGGTAAGCCTATCGGCATATCAACCAGGATCACCCTTGCCTGTTGCAGTACCTGGCCAACCTCTTCGAATTCACCCAGCACACGAAACTGAAACTTACCTGCCTCGTCTATACCGACAGAAAACCAACCCGCCTTACAACCATCAATGCCGAAAAAAATCGGCTTAGTGGCATCTCCCCCGAAATTTCTACCATGAAAGTTTTTAAAACTTTTCGGAGGGTGACTCGGTATCCCGACAATAT
>CALJWY010000045.1 GCA_937974465.1 uncultured Lysobacterales bacterium
CAGCAGGCCATCCTGGTACATGGTTCGCATGCCTTCTTTAACGGCTTGTTCGTGAATCTCACCCGAGGTTGCCTGTTGCATCACCAGCCGGCGTATTGAATCCGACATCTGCAACAACTCAAGAATACTGGTCCGGCCATAGTCGCCGGTCGGGTTTTCGTCGGTAGCGATGGGGCGATAAACCGTGTAGCTATCCTTTTCCTGGAAACCGGCAAAGCCCATCTCCGCAGCAACCTCCGGCAACAACGTCACGGCCTCTCTTGAGTGCTCACCCAGGGTTCTGACCAGCCGTTGCGCCAGGATGGCATTGACCGTCGATGTCAGCAGGTAATCCTCCACACCCATATCCAGCATACGGGTAATACCGCCTGCTGCATCATTGGTATGGATGGTCGATAACACCAGGTGACCCGTCAAAGCCGACTGGATCGCGATACGGGCAGTTTCCAGGTCACGCATCTCACCGATCATGATGACATCCGGATCCTGTCGCACGATAGCCCGCAGGGCATGGGAAAAGTCCAGTCCGATGGATGATTGCGCCTGGATTTGATTGATGCCTTCGAGTTGATATTCCACCGGGTCTTCCACGGTGATGATTTTTCTTGCCGGTGTATTGATCTGGCTCAGCGCGGTATACAACGTAGTGGTTTTACCAGAACCGGTCGGGCCGGTAACCAGGATAATGCCATGCGGCATCTCCAGGTTCTTGACAAATTTCTGCTTCAATCCTGAGTCAAACCCGAGTGAATCAAAGTCCAGCACGATGCTCTCACGATCGAGAATACGCATAACAACACTTTCACCATGAGATGTCGGAATAGTGGATACACGCAAATCCAGTTCCTTGCCCCCGACGCGGTGCATGATGCGGCCATCCTGCGGCAGGCGGCGTTCAGCAATATTCAGGCGGGCCATGATCTTGACACGGGAAATAACGGCTGCCGTCGAACTCGCAGGCGGCGCTTCCACTTCCTGTAAAACCCCATCAATCCGATACCTGACCTTGAGGCGGTTTTCAAATGGTTCGATGTGGATATCCGAGGCTCTTGCCTCCACGGCCCGCTGCATGATCAGGTTCACCAGGCGGATAACCGGCGCTTCAGATGCGAGGTCACGAAGATGCTCGACATCTTCAAGATCGTCATCTCCTTCACCCAGGGTATCAATGATCTGGCCCATGGCACTACGGCCACCGCCATACAGTTTTTCGATACCGTTTTCGATTTCAGAAGCAACACCAACCTGGGGCTGAATGGTTCTTCCACTCGCCATCGACAGTGCTTTCAACGCTAATTCATCCCGCGGATTTGCCATGACGACAACCATCTCGGAATCAGAAACGCTTACCGGTAGCAGCAGGTGTTGTTTAAGATAACGCAAGGACAGACTACCAATATCAGGAGCGTCTTCAGGCAGGTCCGCCATGGTTATGAGTGGCAATTCAAGCAGACTGGATTCAGCCTCGGCAACATCGCGCTCTGATACCAGTCCCAGTCGCACCAACAGGGTTATCAGGTCACCGCCGTTCTGATCGCGGAAAGTCTCGGCCCGTTTAAGATCAGATTGCTTCAAACGACCGCTCTCAATCAGATATACGCATACCTCATCTTCGATCGCATCCGGCTGTTTTTCGGTTTTGTTTTTTAGTTCTTCAGTAGCTTGCACTTATTGCCCCTGCAGGATTGACTCCAGTATGGAAATTATAGCCTTATCTTCGAGTCCGTATGCAGGACATCAAAAACTGTCTTTTGTGAAATACACAGACCATCGTTAAGTGATATCAGTTCCCCCCTTTCGGGAAACTCCATTCTTCTGCCAACCGGTAAACTGTTCCACCAATGCCCAATTGGTCAATACCCACAATACAACCGGTACCAGCGGCGGAAAAATCAAAACGCCCAACTGGTAACACAGGGCGATCATTTCCTCGGAAATACCCGAATCTGTGACCATTTGCCTGGCATCCGGGCCAAAATTGAAGGCCAGCATCTTCAAGGTCTGCCAGACCACCCCCCAAACCTGCACCAGCATGATGCAGATATAGCCCACCAGCAACACCCAGAGCTTCCTCAGCCAGGAAACACCTGAGGCCATCACCAATCCAAATAACAACGGCAGGCCAAACCCGAAAATCAGTGGATTGACAATAAAACCCAAGGCTTCCCGGCTGCCGTCCGGGAACTCGAAAGGAATACGGGTTTGAACCTGGAACAGGTAGTGGTAATCGGGGTTGGGAATAATATTGAGGAAGTCATTGCCCAGCAAGCCGGACAGAATTTCGTTTGCGATCAGGCGTACCGGCGTGCCATGAAAGGCGCTCAGGTAATACCACAGCATAAAACCAAATATCATCCACAGGAATGCCAGGATGAGCATTTCGCTCAGCCGCAAGTCCTGGTTGTCGGGTCTGGCGCTCATTAATTTACCCAGTACCTTGCGTTCCTGAACATTCGCTGCCATGGCGATATTTCCGGCCAACTGGCGGGCGCCCAGGAAAAATTAACCGAACGCAGTGTTCTTTCCGGATGGGGCATCATGATGGTTACCCGGCCATCGCTATTACACAGGCCGGTTACACCTTCCGGGGACCCGTTCGGGTTCTGCGGGTAGCTGAGTGCAGAGCTACCATTGGCCTTGACGTACTGAAGCGCTATCTGGGTTTGCGGCAGCAACATCTGTTTAAACTGCGCGCGCCCTTCACCATGTGCGGTAGCTACCGGCAACTGGCTACCCGCCATGCCCCTGAGGAACAGGGATGCCGATTCGGTCACCTTAACCAGGCTCAGGCGGGCTTCGAACTGACCAGAACGATTGGCCACAAAGTCGGGCCAACTTGCCGTACCCGGGATAATCTCCCTGAGCGAGGACAACATCTGGCAGCCGTTGCATACACCCAGTGCGAAACGGTCGCTACGTTCGAAAAATTCGGCAAACTGATCCCTGAGCTTGGCCTGGAAAAG